>JBLNEU010000086.1:0-5103 GCA_050263015.1 Deltaproteobacteria bacterium
CCGTGGAATTGTCCGTGTCCGCGACAACGCGCCGCGCGGCGCTATCTTCGAGATCGAATTCCCGGTCCGGGCGAAAGAGAGGGGGTGAGGGGCGGTGGCGCACTCGGTGCTCGTCGTCGACGACGAGGCGAACATCCGGAAGACGCTCGAAGCCGTGCTGTCCGATGAGGGGTACCGCGTGCACCAGGCGGACTCGGGGGAGCGTGCCCTCGAAGCCCTGTCGCGCTCCGCCGTGGACGCCGTCATCCTCGACGTATGGCTCCCGGGGATGGACGGCCTGGAGGCGCTGCGGCGTGCGCGGGAGATGTACCCGCTCCTTCCGGTCATCATGATTTCCGGACACGGCACGATCGACACGGCGGTCAAGGCGGTGAAGGCAGGGGCCTTCGATTTCATCGAGAAGCCGATCTCCCTGGAGAAGCTCCTCATCACGCTCTCGCGGGCCATCGAGCAGGCGGAGCTCAAGACGGAGAACGTCGAGCTCAAGGAACGGGTCGAGAAGAAGTACCGCCTCGTGGGGGAGTCGGAATCGATGCGCAAGGTCCGGGCCGAGATCGCCGCCGCGGGCCCCACGAACGCCGCGGTCCTCGTCAGCGGGGAGAACGGGTCGGGCAAGGAGATCGTCGCCCGGGAGATCCACCGGATGAGCCGGCGCGCCGCCAGGCCGTTCGTCGCCGTCAACTGCGCGGCGATCCCAGAGGAGCTGATCGAGTCGGAGCTTTTCGGCCACGAGCGGGGCGCGTTCACCGGCGCCGTCGGGAGGCGCCGGGGGCGGTTCGAGCTCGCCGACGGGGGGACGATCTTCCTGGACGAGGTCGGCGACATGAGTCCGCGTACGCAGGCCAAGATCCTGCGGGTGCTGGAGGAGAAGTCGTTCGAGCGGGTCGGGGGCGCGGACAGGGTCCGGTCGGACGCGCGCCTGATCGCCGCGACGAACCGGAACCTCGCCAAAGACGTCGATGCGGGCCGGTTCCGGGAGGACCTCTTCTTCCGGCTGAACGTCTTTCCCATCTTCGTGCCGCCGCTGCGCGACCGGCGGGACGACATCCCGCCGATCGCGGCGCATTTCGCCGCGGAGATCTGCGCGGAGCTCGGAAAGGAGCCGAAGGAATTCTCGCGCGAGGCGATGGAGCGGATCCTCGCGCACCCGTGGCCGGGCAACGTGCGGGAGCTCCGCAACGTGGTCGAGCGCCTCGCGATCATCACGATGGGGAAGCGGATCGAGGAGGAGGCGGTCGTGCGCGTTCTCCCCGTCGCGGCGCACGCGCCGCAAGGGCCGGCGCCCGCCGCCGTACAGGCATTCGCGCTGGACGATTTCCGCGACGCGGTTCTCGCCTTCGAGCGCGAGTACCTCCAGCGCAAGCTCAGGGAAAACGACAACAACGTCAGCCGGACCGCCGAGAAGCTGGGAATAGACCGGACGAGCATCCACCGGAAGATGAAGCAGCTCGGGATCTCCGCGGAAGGCGGGCGGAGGTAGGCGAAATGGCGGGCGAGCGGCTGGGCAAGTATGACGTCCTCCGCAAGATCGCCTCCGGGGGGATGTCCGAGGTCTGGCTCTGCCGGCTCAGCGGCGACGAGGGATTCGTGAAGAACGTCGCCGTCAAGGTCGTCCACCCCCGTCTTTCGGGCGACAGCCGGTTTCGGGAGCTGTTCGCGCGCGAGGCGCGGATCGCCGCATCTCTTTCCCACCAGAACCTGGTCCAGGTGTTCGATTTCGGCCGGGAGGGTGATTCGTTCTTCCTGGCGATGGAGTACCTCCCGGGATGGAATCTCGGCCAGGCAGCCGCCCAGGCGCGGCTGCGCGCCGCTCCGGTCCCCCTTCCGGTGTGGAGGCACTGGCTGGAGGGGACCCTGGGGGGACTCGGTTATCTCCACGCGCGCGGCATCGTCCACCGGGATGTGAGCCCGTCGAATATTCTCCTTTCCCGGGGAGGGGCGGTGAAGATCGCGGATTTCGGGATCGCGCGCGTCGCCCGGCACGGCCCGGGCGGGCCGGAAGGCCGGGAAGGGAAATTCTCCTACATGTCGCCGGAGGTGGCCCGGGGAGAGGATGCGACGTTTTCCTCGGACCTCTTTGCCGCCGCCGTTGTGGCGGCCGAGCTTTTTCTCCCGGGCCGGCTCTTCGACGGCGGATCGTCAGACGAGATCATGGACCGCCTGCGGGTTTTCGATCCCGCGCGGCTTTCGCAAGGGCTGTTCCCGCCCGAGGTCGACGGGTTGCTGCGCCGGGCCCTGGCCGGGAACAGGGACGACCGGTATTCCGACGCCGACGCGTTCGCCGACGCGCTGCGGGTGGCGGTTCCCGTCGCGGCGAGCCGGGGCCAGCTTTCGTCCTACTGGAATCTCCTCTTTCCGGCGCCGGAGTCGGGGGACGAGGCGACGGTCGTGGTCGAGCCGCCGGCCGCGAGGCCTGGGCTCGTGCGGGAGAGTCGAGGCCGATACGGAACTGGCCGCGCCCGCCGCGTGGCGATCGGCGCGGCCTCGGCGCTGGTCGCACTCGCGATCGGGGGCGTCCTCGTCTGGCACGGCACGAGGACGCCCGATCGTCCGGGGATTCCCGTCATTACGAACGTCGCCGGCGTCCCCGGACCGGCGGTTTTGCCTGTCGGAACCGAGGCCCCGGACCTTCGAGGCGCCGACCCCTCGCGGGCGGCATCCCCCGCCGTGCCTGCACGAGACGTTTCCGGGGCCGCCCCGGACGCCGGGATTTCCGATGCCGCGGTCGGAGCGGCGCGCGATGCGCGCGGTTGGAAGGCGCCGCCGGGCCGGGCCGGCGCGCCCGTCGGCGCGTCACCAGAGGGGCTGCGAGGCGTCCTGCTGTTCACGGAACCCCCGGGCGCGGCGATAAACGTCGACGACGAGGTCCCGCTCGGCGAGACTCCCTTGCGGCTCGATATTTCGCCCTGGAAGGGCAGGACGATCACGTTCCGGAAAGAGGGATACGTGAGACGCGCTATTCGGGCCGAATCGCTCGCGGACCTGTCGGAATTCCGGATGGCGATGGAGCGGCAGACGGGCACCGTCGAAACCGTGCAGGCGATCCCGTGGGCCAAGGTCTACGAGGGTGACCGCTATTTGGGAGATACCCCGTTCGGGCCGCTGACTCTGACAACCGGGGAACACCGCCTCCGGTTCGTCAACGAACCGCTGGGCGTCGAAAGGGAGGAAAAGGTCGTCATCCTACCCGGGGAAAACCCGAAAATCATCGTTTATCTCATCCGGAATTAATCCCGCATTTCCCCCTGCAGATTCGGCCGGCGGATTCCGAAATAAAAGGGAGGATTCCAGGGTCCGTTTACTTGGAGGCGTCACATGAAGAGATCGATGTCAAGGACGCGGAAATATTTGATTTATTTCTTTGTCACGACCCTTTTGACCTGCTTTGCCATCGGGCTTTGGTGGGTGCGGACGCGCACCGACAAGGAGATGAAGGCGGAAGTCATGAACCAGGTGAACCAGGTCGAGGCGATCATGTCGCAGTCGCAGAAGGAGAACGTCGCGCTCCTTTCGATCAAGTACGGCATCGACAGGGACCGGCTCGAAAAGATCCTCGACGCCTATCGGTACAAGCACGACGTCGCCTATCGCGTGAACAAGGACATCTCCAGGGACGACAAATCCGGGCGGGACGGCCGTGGCCAGGGGGGATACCTCGCGGTCGACCTCGACTTCGGCACGACGATCGACACCCTCGGAGTCCGGTACGACATTCCGAAGGACCGGCTGGCGGGGGTCATCGCCGACTACAAGGTCCTGTCCCGGCTGGAAAAGGACAATGCCCTCGAGCTGATCCTGTCCAGCAGGGCGAAGCAGTCCGTCATGAAATACTCGCTTAAGGGGTTCTACCAGGGCGCGAAACGCGTGTTCCGCGAGGATTGACGGCGGGAGCCGCGACTCCTTTCCGCGCTCTCTGCTGCCGGAGCAGGGTCTTGTATTTCCCGGCCCTGGCATCGGCTCCCTTGGCCTCGGCGATCCGGATGGAGAGCGCCATCAACCTCGCTTGACGTCGTTCGGTTCCCGACAAGGCATCCCCGGAGCTCCCCGCCCGGACGGCGTGCCCCCCGGCGAGCAACAGCGACAGCCATAAACCGATGAACACCTTCGTGCGAAAGCGGCGCCCCGGCGTTCCCGCCATCGTCATCCTCCGAGCATCGCCAGAAGGGAGAGAATGACCGGCGAGAGGATGATCAGAAAGACCGCCGGAAAGATGAAGACGACGAGCGGGAACAGGAGCTTGACGGCGGCCCTCTGCGCGACCATCTCCGCGCGGTGTCCCTGCGCTTCCATCATTCGCGACGAATGCTCCTGGAGCGCCTGCGACAGCCCGACGCCGAGACGCTCCCCCTGTTCGATGAGGTTGAGAAACGTGCGGTAATCCTCGAGGGCGACGCGTCTTCGGGATCTTTCGATGGCGTCAGTCCGGGGAATGCCGACCATGCGGGACCTTGCCAGCTCCTCGAGCTCCCGGACGAGAGGGCCCCCGGGAAGGGCGCGCGTCGCCTCCCGCAATGCGGCATGGGACCCCATCCCCGCCTCGAGGAGGAGCGACATCAGGAAGGATGCGACCGGAAGAGAGGCCCTGATCCCGTCGAGCTGCCTGCGCGCCTGGTCCCGGACGGCGAGAAATATCGCGGAGCCGCCGAGGAGCGCGGCGGCGGCGAGGGAGAGGAGGGCGTTTCCGAAGGACGGGTTGCGCGAAAAGGCGGCGGCGAAGACGCCGAGAAAAACCGCCTCGCCCGCGAGCCATCCCCTCATCGTGGGGACGAGACAGGCGCCCGGGAACCGGAACAGTCCGGCCGCGATCGACCGGTCGTGAGCCGCCCTGTGAAGGCGCCCGATCGTTGCCTTCAATCTCCCGAGCCCGCCGTCCGCGAGCATCCGGCGTGACGATCGGATGACCGGGATCGCGCCAGCGAGCATCGGGATTCCGATGGCCAGCATGTCCGGAATCGTCATGCTTTCACCGACAGGATCTTCCTGATCGTGAGCCAGCCGAGCGCCTGGAGAACTCCCGCCGCGGCGAGGATCGCCTTCCCCGGGACGGATCCCAGGCACCTCGGCAGAAAGGCCGGATCGATCCTCGAGAGCAGCGCGATGAAC
>JBLNEU010000087.1:0-4914 GCA_050263015.1 Deltaproteobacteria bacterium
ATGCTCTCGTCCCAGGTGATCCGCACCTTGATCACGGCGGTCGGCACGGGAATAGGCAAGGAGGATGACGACCCGGCCAAGGCGCGGTACGGCAAGATCATCATCATGACGGACGCCGACGTGGACGGGGCCCACATCCGGACGCTGCTTCTGACCTTCTTCTTCCGGAACATGAAGGAGCTGATCGAGCGGGGCTCCATCTACATCGCCCAGCCGCCGCTCTACGGGATCCGCAAAGGGAAGGAGATCAAGTACCTCAAGGACGACGTCGCCTTCCGGGCCTTCCTCATCGACAACGGCGCCGCGGGGCGCAAGGTGATGACCGTCGACGGGAAGGCGAGGAAGAAGGAGAAGGTGGAGTCGATCGCGAAGGGGGTTCTCACGGGGCAGCGGCTCGTCGCCTGGCTCACGCGGATCTCGCGCATGCAGGAGATCGCCCGCAAGGCGGAGCGCCGGGGACTTCCGGCCTTCGTCCTGTTCTCGCTCGCCGCCCGCGAGGAGGAGGGGATCGAGGCGCTCTCCGGGGCGAAGTCGGCGAAGAAGTTCGTCGCCGCGCTCGTGGACGAGTGGAAGGTCTCGCGCCCCGAGGTGACAGGGGTGGCGTTCGACATCGAGGACGACCCCGAGACCGACGGGGAGGGAGTCCGGATCGCGCTCAAGTGGAAGCGGGGCGGGCTGCCGATGGAGTGCCTCGTGAACCGGAGGCTCCTGGAGTCGGCGGATCTCAAGGAGCTCCACGCCCTCTCCCGCCAGATCAGGGACGCGCTCGCGCCTCCGTATCGCCTCGAGGGCGACGTCGCGTTCCCCGAGGCCGACGGCCCGCTGTGCCTTCTCGACCAGGTCCTCGAGGCGGGCAAGAAGGGGCAGACGATCCAGCGGTACAAGGGCCTCGGCGAGATGAACCCCGAGCAGCTCTGGGAGACCGCCATGAACCCGGAGAGCCGGGAGCTCCTCAAGGTCGAGGTGGGCGACGAAACCGACGCCGACGAGATCTTCACCAAGCTCATGGGAGACCAGGTCGAGCCGCGCCGGGAATTCATCGAGAAGTACGCCCTGGACGTCACCGCCCTCGACATCTGAGCGGGGAGTCGTCGTGGCGCGTTTTCGCGGTGTTGATATCCTTTCGAAAGGGGGGCGCAAATTTCCGACGATGGCTCCTCGTGTCTCCGTGATGAAGGGATTCGTCTGCCTGGCTGTCGCCGTCGCCCTGCTGGCGGGAAGCGGAGCATGGGCAGCCCACGACTGTTGGGGCCATCCCCCCGAGTCTTCGCAGGCGGCCGATCCCGGAAAAGAGACGTCTCCGGGGGAGAGCGATTGCGCCTGCGCCTGCTGTCAGGGGCCTCTCTTGACCTCTTCCCTCACCGCTGTTTCGCTCCAGTTCGATCCCCGGTGGTCGATCGAGATCGCCGAGGAGTTTGCGTCATCGCGCGTCGAGTCCGACATCTTCCGTCCTCCGCTCTCCTGATCCTTTCCCCGGTCCACCCCTGAAGTTCCTGTTCGCGATCTGATCACTCGACGGGCTTGCCCGTCGCGGAGGTGTCCATTGTTGCGTGATCCGCTGCGCCGGGGGCCCGGAACGCTCGCGGCCCTTCCGGTCCTGCTGCTGTCGCTGCACGCGTTATCCGTCTCGAGCGCACAGGGCGCACCGCCTCTCTCCCTGACGTTGCCCCAGGCGGTGGAAACCGCTCTCCGGAACCACCCGGAACTGGCGGGGTATCAGCCGGAACTGGAGGCAGCGGACGGAAGAGTCCTTCAGGCGTCCCTGCGGCCCGATCCGGAACTGTCCGTGGATGTCGAGAACGTCTGGGGAGACTTCCCCGGCACGAGCCGGGCGGAGACGACCTATGGGATCAGCCAACTCCTGGAGCCCGGAAAACGATCCGCGAGGAGACAAAGTGCGGAAGCGGAGAAGGGGGTGCTCCGGAGGGATCTCGAGATCGCCCGCCTCGATGTCGCCGCGGCCGTGAAGCGGGCCTTCATCAACGTTCTCTCGGCCCGGAAAAAGCAGGAGCTGAACCTTGAGGCGCGCGGGATCGCCGAGCTCCTGGCGGCGGCGGCTGCCGACCGGGCGGCGGCGGGGGCGGTCTCTCCCATCGAGGAGACCCGGGCCAAAGTTGCACTTGCCGTCGCCTCGGCCGATGTCGAGCGGTCGGTCGGAGAGCTCGTTTCGGCCCGCAGGGAACTCGCCTCGACCATGGGAGAGTCCGCGCCGTCGTTCGAGTCCCTGGCGGGAGAGCTTGACGAGGACTTCCCGGTGCCCGCCGCCGAAAGCGTCGTCGAACGCGTCAAGGCCGCTCCGGACGTCACCCGATGGTCCGCGGAGCGGGAACGTCGGGACGCTGCCCTGGATGCGGAGCGCGCGCTGGCGATACCGGATGTGACTCTCAAGGGCGGAATCAGGCATTTCCGGGAGTCCTCCGAAACCACCTACGTCCTCGGAATCTCCGTCCCGCTGCCCCTGTTCAACAGGAACCAGGGAGCGATACGGGAGGCCAAGGCCCGGCGGGCCAAGGTCGACACGGAAGGAAAGACCGCGGAGTTGCTGCTGCGATCGCGGGCGGCGCAACGACAGGCCGCGCTCGCGGCGGCCGGGCGGGAAGCGACCCTTCTCCGCGAGGGCGCCCTCTCGGGCGCGCAAGGCGCCTACGACGCCGTCAGCGAGGGATACCGCCTCGGGAAATTCCGTTACCTGGACGTGCTGGATGCCGGCAAGACGCTGGTCGAGACGCGCCTGCGGTACCTCGAGGCGCTGACGGCCTATAACCTGGCAAGGGTGGACCTCGAGCGCCTGGTCGGCGCGCCGGAAGAACCGGGCAGGAAAAGCCCGGAAGCCAGATGAGGAGAGCCACGATGAGGAGAGTCTCGATGAAAACGAGGAGATGCGCCCGCATGACGATGTCGGTCGGGATTGCCTGCTGGCTGGTGCTTGCCGTTTCGGGAATGGCCTTCGGGGCAGCGGAAAAGCACGAGGTTCACTCGCCCGGGGACGCGGATTCCCGCGGGCGCGGTGGTCACGGGACCGAGAGATCCGACCTCGACCGTTCGGTGGAGGAGATGTGGAAGGAGAAGTGCGAGCACCGGATCCTCCAATTCACGTGCGAGGAATGCCGCTACGAGGTGGGGGCGGTGAAGCTGGGCCCGGATCTTCTGGCCGGGAAGGGGAAACCGGGCCTCGTGGTCGCCGGGAAGGCGGATCGGCGCACGGTCTCGGAGTCGCGGGCTTTCACGGGGGAGGTGAAGGTCAGCGAGGGGAAGACGGTCCATGTCGAGGCGCCGGTGCCGGGCGTGGTCCGGAAGGTGCTCGTGGACATCGGCGGGACGCTCGGGGAAGGGGCCCCGCTGTTCGAGATCGACAGCCAGGACGTGGCCGAATCCAAGGGGAATTACCTGAAGACGGCGGCCGCCCGGGACCTGGCGAAGACCTCCGCGGACCGGGAGGCTGCGCTCTTCGCCAGGAAGATCTCGGCGCAAGTGGAAGTTCAGGAGGCCCGGGCGCGGCTTGCGGAAGCGGATGTCGAGTTGGCCAACGCCCGGGGGCGGCTGCTTCGCCTCGGAGTTCCCCGGGCCGAAATCGAAGCCATGGACCCCGGATCCCCGGAGTCGATGTCGGGACGCCTCACGGTGCGCGCTCCCCAGGGGGGCGTGGTCCTCGCGAAGCACGTCAGCGTCGGGGAGCGGGTGGAGCCGGGCAAGGAGCTCCTCCTGCTGTCGGACCTCTCCGAGGTCTGGGTGTGGGCCGACCTGCGGGAACGCGACGCCGCCGCGGTGCTCGGCCGGGTCGACGGAGGAGTGAAGCTCGACGCCGAGGTGCGCTCTCCGGCCGGAGGGAAGCCGTACCGGGGGACCTTGGACGTCCTGTCCGGGACGATGGACGAGCAGACGCGCACCGTGAAGGCCCGCATCGTCGTGCCCAATACCGACGGGCGTCTCCGCCCCGGGATGTTCGTGAACGTCCGGGTCTTCCTGCCCGGGGGCGGGAGCGTCGTCGCGGTTCCGAAAGTCGCCGTGCTCTCCGACGAGGGAAGGACGTTCGTGTTCGTCCACAAGGAAGGCGACTACTGGGTCCGGCGGCCCGTGACCCTGGGAAAGCGCCTCGGGGACATGGTGGAGATCCGAAGCGGTCTCGCCGCGGGGCAGAGGATCATCGCCGACGGCTCCTTCCTCCTGAAATCGGACGTCCTGCGCAGCAAGATGGGCGCAGGGTGCGCGGACTGAAGGAGGAGCCATGCGCGCATTCATCGAGTTTCTCCTGCGTCGACGGATCCTTGTCCTGGGCCTGACCGGCGTCCTCGTCATCGGCGGGGCGATCGCCTGGAAGACCCTCCCCATCGACGCCTTTCCCGACGTGACGAACGTCCAGGTGATGATCCTGGCGGAGGCCCCCGGCTTTTCCGCCGTGGACGTCGAGCAGCACGTCACCTACCCCATCGAGCAGCAGATGGGCGGCGTCCCGAAGGTCACCCAGGTACGCTCCCTGTCCAAGGCCGGGTTCTCGCAGGTCGTGGTCGTCTTCGAGGACGACGTCGACATCTACTTCGCCAGGCAGCAGGTCTTCGAGCGCCTCCAGGCGGCGAAGGAGAACCTTCCCGGGGACATCGCGCCGGAGTTGGGCCCCATCAGCACGGGGCTCGGCGAGATCTTCCAGTACACCCTCGAGGGAGAGGGGTTGTCCCCGATGGAGCTCCGGACGATCCAGGACCACTTCGTGGCGCCCCAGTTCAAGCCGATCCCCGGGGTGAACGAGGTCAACAGCTTCGGGGGATTCGTCAAACAGTACCAGGTCCTCGTCCGTCCGGACGCGCTCCTGAAATTCGACCTTTCCCTGCGCGAGGTCGTTGAGGCGCTGGAAAAGAACAACGCCAACGCGGCCGGCGGATTCATCGTCCGCGGATGGGAACAGACCTATGTCCGAGG
>JBLNEU010000088.1:0-5231 GCA_050263015.1 Deltaproteobacteria bacterium
CGAGCTCGCGGGCCGCCCCCGTGTATTCCGACAGGATGAGGATTCCGTCCCCGTCCGTCCGGGCGGAAACGAACTCCTTCGCCACCAGGTTCATCCCGTCGTGGAGGGAGGTGACGAGCGCCACGCGGGCCATCCGGCACGCCGCGAGCACCGCGTAATAATCGTGTTGCGCCCGGAGGAACCGGATGGGCACCCAGCCCTTCGCTCCCGCGCCTCCACCCCCGAGCAGGCGGCGCAGCCCCTCGAAGAAGCCGCCGGAAGGCGCGCCCCCTTCCCCGTGGCGCCGGTTGATGCTCTTCACCAGCGCGTCGAGCTCACGGTTGAGTTCCCGGTAGGCCGCGACGCTGGTCCTGCTGGGCGCGGCCAGCTGGACGAGGCACACCTTCCCCTTGAGCTCCGGATGGCGCTCAAGCATCTTGTCGAAGGCGTTGAACCGCTCGGGAATCCCCTTCGTGTAATCGATCCGGTCGGCCCCCACGAACAGCATCGTCTCGCCCGGGGCTCCCGCGCCGAGGTCCTTCGCGAATGCCGCCCTGCGCCGGCTCACATCGGGGGACTCGGCGTCGCGGCCTATCTGCGCGAAGTCCACGCTGATCGGAAAAGCGCGGACGTACGTCGGCCGCCCCCCGCGGAAGGCGCAGAAATGCTCGTAATCCACCCGCGACTCGATCCCCCGGTCGACGGTCTCCAGGAAATTGTTGCAGTGCTGCTGGATGTGGAATCCCAGAAGGTCGTTCCCGAGGAGGCCGTCCAGCAGCTCCTCGCCCCAGGGGAAGATCCGGAACGCCTCCCGGTTCGGCCACGGGATGTGCCAGAACTGGATCAACTTGAGTTCGGGCCGGGCCTCCTTCAGGAGGCGCGGCAGCAGGGCCAGGTGGTAATCCTGGATGAATACGATGGCCGGGCCGTCGTCCGCCTCATCGAGCACCGCGTCGCGGAACTTGCCGTTGACGGCCCGGTAGGTCTCCCAATCGCACCGGGAGAAGTGCGGCCGCGTGTAGACGATGTGGCAGAGGGGCCAGAGCGCGGTGTTGGAGAGACCGTGGTAGTAGCCCTTCTCCTCGTCCCGCGACAGCCACAAACGGCGGAGGACGTATCGGGGATCGTCCCCGGGAAGGCCGATGCGATCCCGCGCGTCCGTCACGAGACGGTCCGCGGAGCCGGAGCCGTGCGCGATCCAGGTGCCTCCGACCGCGCGGACGATCGGCTCGATGGCCGCCACCATCCCGCTGGCCGGGCGGACCGTCCGGATCCCCTCCGGGCGATGCTCGTGGGACACCGGCTCCCGGTTGGAGACCACGATCAATTTCGCTCCGGACGACGCCCGGGCGACGATCTCCGACAACTCCGCGGCGCCCATCGACACCTCCCGGTCAGGCGGAATCCTCGGCGTACCGCCCCTGCGGAACGTTCAGTTCAGGCGAGAACAGGAGCCGGGGCGGCAACCGGCGCGCGCCCAGGATCCGGACCACCACCTCCAGCCCGTCCGAAACCGCCTCCAGGTCCCGTTCCGACAGCCCCTCGAGGCCGTTGAGCAGAAGCCCCTGGGCGACCTCCGGGACCTTCGAGACGAGGCCCCTCCCCTTTCGCGTCAGAGCCGCGGTGACCACGCGGCGATCCTTGCGGGACCGCGTGCGCGCCGCGATGCCCCGGGCCTCGAGCCGGTCCAGGATTCCGACGACCGTCGACGGGTGCAGGTACATCCGGCGGGCCAGCTCGGAGACCCGGACCGGGCCGGACTCGGAAAGGACCTTGACCGCCCACAACTGCGGGCCGGTGAGTCCACCGACGCGTTCGGCCCTCTTCGAGTAGCCGTGGACGACCTGGAAGATGCGCCGCAGGTTGTCGACCACCCCGGCAATCGCCGCGGTCCTCGTTTCCCCGGGATCATTCATGCCGTCGAATCCCCCGCCGACGAGGATTTTCCATATCGCCATGGTACAAATAATTTGTATGCTAATCAATGAGCCCCGTCGCCCCGCTGGACCCGGTTGCGGGAGGGGCGGGGAAGGGAGGCCGCGACGTGGCAACCGCAGCCGGATACGGGGAGCGCGCTTGAGCCGGGCCCCGTCCCGGCTCCGCCCGCGGCTGACGGAGGCTGCCCGGAGCGCGGCCGATCCGGCCCGGCGGTGGATCTTCGACGCCGCCGCCAGGTTTCGCATCGGCGACCAGGCGTTCCACATCCTCCTCGCGTCCGCGATCGGCGTGCTCGCCGCCCTGGCCACCGTCGCGTTCCTGTCCTCCATACGGCTCGTGGAATCGTTCTTTTTCGGTTCGCTCTTCCCCGCCGTCGGATCCCGGCCCTGGCTGATATTCCTGCTGCCCGCCCTGGGAGGGCTGCTGATCGCGCCCCTCATCCATTTCTTCCCCTCGGAGACCGGAGGCGTCGGCATCCCTGACGCCATGGAATCCGTGGCGCTCAGGGGGGGAGTCATGCGGCTCCGGGCCGTGGCGCTGCGGACGGTCGCCGCGGTCGCGACGATCGGGTCCGGGGGGTCCGCGGGGCGTTTCGCCCCGAGCGCCGTTCTCGGGGCCGCGGTCGGCTCGGGCGTAGGACGGTTTCTCCGCGTCTCCGGAGAACGGATGCGAAGCCTCGTCGGGTGCGGAGCGGCGGGGGCGATCGCGGCGGTGTTCAACGCGCCGATCGGGGGAATCTTCTTCGCTCTCGAAGTCCTGCTCGGAAACTTCTCCGCCCAGACGTTCGCCCCCATCGTGATCGCTTCCGTGGCGGCGACCGCAATGTCCCGCATATTCATCGGCAACCTCCTGTTCCTCCGGGGCGTGCCTCCCGTCGAGCTCGCCGGCATTTCCCAGGTCGGGTTCTGCGCAGTCCTGGGCGCCGCGTGCGGCGCCGCCGCGATCCTGTTCAAGAGGACGCTGCTCTCGGCGGAAGAACGGTTCTCCTCGTCCGGGATTCCCCGCTGGCTGCGCGCCGCGGTCGGAGGCGGGATGACGGGGCTCATCGCGGTCAGGTTCCCGCAGATCCTCGGCGCGGACATGTCGGCCCTGGACACCGCGGTCCGCGGCGAGCTCCCCTGGCTGCTCATGATCGGGATCGCGTTCCTGAAGATCGTCGCGACGTCGCTGTCGCTGGGATCCGGCGGTTCCGGCGGAATAGTCGGTCCCGCGCTCTTCATCGGCGGGATGATGGGCGCCGCCGCGGGAGGCGCGCTCACGACATGGTTCCCCGGCAGCGCCGGGGCCGACGGCGGCTACGCGCTCGTCGGAATGGCCGCCTTCCTGGCGCCGGTCATCGGCGCGCCGCTGACCGCCATCCTGATCCTGTTCGAGATCACCGGGGATTACGCCGTCATCCTTCCCCTGCTTGCCGCCGTCGCGTCCTCCATGCTCGTCGCCGGGCGCTTCTCGCGCTTTTCCTTCTACACGCTGAAACTCCAGAAGAAAGGCATCGATCTCGCGGGAGGCAGGGAGGAAGGAGTGCTCAGGACGCTGCGCGTCCGGGACGTGATGCGAACGGATGTCCACACCGTCGCCCCGACCGCGACGTTCCGGGACCTGTCGGACCGGTTCCTGGAAGACCCGGTCGACTACCTGTACCTGACCGGATCCGGCTCCGGGCTGACCGGAGTCGTGTCGTTCACGGACATCCGCCCGCATCTCGGGGACGAGGGGCTGGCCACTCTTGTCCTGGCCCGCGACATCGCGACGATGAACCCGGTATTCGTGACTCCCGAGGAGACGCTCCACGAGGTCCTCGTCAAGTTCGGCTACAGGAACGTCTCCCAGCTGCCGGTCGTCTCCGACCCCCACTCGCGGACTTTGACCGGGGTGCTGAGGCAGAAGGACATCCTCGAGGCGTACCAGAAAAGGATTCTGTCCGCCGCAGGGGGCGCCGGATCGCGGGGACCGGCGCGATGAGGAGCCCGAGCGGGCCTCTCATGCGTGTTGCTCTTCCCGCCGCGATCATCGCCTGCCTCCCGGGGACGGCCCTCGCGGCCGGCGCCGACCCGTCCCTGCCCGTCCTCTACGACCTCGTCCTGATCCTCCTGGCCGCGAAGGTCATGGGCCACCTGGGGGTCCTGGTCGGCCAGCCGCCGGTCCTGGGAGAACTCTGCGCCGGAATCCTCCTCGGAAACCTCGGTCTCCTCGGCGTCGAAGGCCTCGAACGGATCGCCACGGATCCCTTCATCGACATGCTCGCGCGGCTCGGCGTGGTCATCCTCCTTTTCGGGGTGGGGCTCGAATCGACGATCCGGGACATGCTGCGCGTCGGCATCTCGGCGCTCCTCGTGGCCGTGCTCGGCGTCGCCGCACCGTTCGCCCTGGGGTGGCTCGTCGGCGCCTGGCTCCTGCCCGGCAGCTCCCCTTACGCGCACGCGTTCCTGGGCGCCACGTTGACGGCGACGAGCGTCGGGATCACTTCCCGGGTCCTCCAGGACATCGGGAAGTCGCGGCAGACCGAGGCGCGGATCATTCTCGGCGCCGCCGTGATCGACGACGTGCTCGGCCTGATCGTCCTCGCATCGGTGTCCGGCATCATCGTCGCCGCCGGGACGGGAACGCCCGCGGGCGTCCGGAGCCAGGTCCTGATCGTCCTCAAGGCCGTCGGCTTCCTCGGCGGCGCCCTTTTCCTGGGCTCCCTGATCACGCCCCATATTTTCCGCACCGCCGCCCGGCTTCGGGGCCCCGGGGTCCTGCTGGGCGTCTCCCTCGCCTTCTGCTTCGTCCTCGCGTACCTCTCCGGGATCGCGGGGCTCGCGCCCATCGTGGGGGCGTTCGCGGCGGGCCTCATCCTCGAACCGGTGCACTTCCGGGCATTCGGGGAGCGGACGATCCATTACCTCGAGGAGGGGTTGAGGCCGCTCGCGGAGCTGCTGGTCCCGGTGTTCTTCGTGCAGATGGGCGCCAAGGTCGACCTGCGCGCGTTCGCGTCGATCGACGCTCTCTGGCTTGCTGCGGCGCTCTCGATCGCGGCGATCCTGGGCAAGCAGGCGTGCTCCCTGGGAGTCCTCGACAAGGGCGTCAACCGTTGGGCCGTGGGGTTCGGCATGATCCCGCGCGGGGAGGTCGGGCTGATCTTCGCCAGCATCGGCGCGACCCTCGTCCTTGCGGGAGAGCGGATCGTCGATGCCAGAACCTATTCGGCGGTCGTCATCATGGTGATCGTGACGACCCTGATCGCGCCGCCGCTCCTCAAGTGGAGCCTGAGTCCGGGGAGCGCTCCGGCGGCCGGGAAGCCCGGCGCCGGCGGACCGGACGGCGCGGGACCG
>JBLNEU010000089.1:0-5467 GCA_050263015.1 Deltaproteobacteria bacterium
ATTTGGAAGCCCCCGCTCCGCCCTGGCGCCGGGGAGGCGATGCGGCGCCGGGATTGACGGTCCGGCGCGGCCGCCGTAACGTGGGAGGCATGCCGGACGCCGCGCTGCTGTTCATCCTCGCCTCGGCCGTCATGCACGCCGGGTGGAACCTCATCCTCAAGACGAGCCGGCACAAGCTCGCCTTCAACGTCTTCATGCACGGCTCCGCCATCGCCGTGTTCTCCGTCTACTGGATCTTCCGGACCGGGGGGATCCCCCTCCCCCGCGGGGACGTGCTCGTCTATACGGTGGCCGGCGGGTTCTTCTTCTCCCTGTACCACATGTGCCTGACCGCGGCGTACGAGCGGATCGACGTGTCGCTCGCCTACCCGCTGACCACCACGGGTCCCCTCTACATCCCGCTTTGGGCGTACGTCTTCCTCGGCGAGCGCCTCTCTCCCGTCGGGGCGGTCGGCATCGTCGTCACCTTCCTCGGCGCGTACATCCTGCAGATGCGGGAGCTTTCCTGGGTCGGCCTCTCGTTCCCGCTGCGGAACCTCCGCGTCCCCGGCGTGCTCCTTGCGCTCTCCGCAGGGGCCTTCTACTCCGTGGGCGCGGTGGTGGACAAGCGCGGCGTGACCGTCACGGACGTCTTCCTCTACACCTATTACCTCGACGTGATGCTCTTCCTGTTCCTTCTGGGGAACGCCCTCCTCACCACGTCGAAGGTCCATTTCCTCGAGGAGGTCCGGGCGCACTGGGCGCGAGGGATCCTCGCGGGCGCCGTCCTGTTCGCCTCATTCCTCTCCTACCGGATCGGCCTCCGGATGGCGAAGGTGTCGTACGCCGTCTCCGTGCGCCAGGTGAGCGCCGCGTTCGGCGTGCTCGGCGGGATCCTCCTGTTCCGCGAGCGGTTCGGGCGCGTCCGGATCGTCGGGGCGGTCCTGATCGTGGCCGGCGTCGCCATGCTCCGGATGGGGTAGAGAGCCCGGCGGACGCACCGGTCTGCCCGATTTCCCATCTTATTGATAGATATCCGACCAGCTGCCGTTACCGCCGGGTCGGCCATCTCCCCCCGAGAGGAGGAACGTGGATGAGGAGACATCTGGGAATCGCCGTACTGCTGTTGCTGGGATCGACCGCGGCGGCGGAAGAACGGGACATGGCGAAGGTCCTTGCCGGCGCGGACTGGTCGAAGATGGAAACCGTCACCGTGACGATGACCGAGTACGCCTTCTCGCCTTCGCCGATCGCCCTGAAGTCGGGAGTGCCGACGAAACTCGTTCTGCACAACGGCGGGAAGGAGCCGCACTATTTCGTCGCGGAGAAATTCTTCCGGACGATCGCCACCCGGAAGATCCAGGGGTCGGACGGGGAGGAGAAGGCGCCGTACTTCACGGCGGTGGAGGTGTACCCGGGAAAGACCCTCGAGTGGTTCCTGGTGCCGACCGAGAAGGGGACGTTCGACGTGATCTGCACCGTCAAGGGGCACGCGGAGCACGGGATGAAGGGGACGATGGAGGTGCGGTGACCCGTTATCCCGCGCTGTAGTCCCGGGTCTTCGAAAGGAAGGTCTCGTCGATCGGGCAGGGGCGGCCCGCGGCGTAGTCGTACATCACCTGGACGGTCTCGGCCTCGGTGAAGACGCGGCCGTCGCCCGGATCGAAGAGCTCGCACAGGAAACGGAAGGAGCTTCGGGAGATTTCCGCGACGGTCATCCTCAGGCGGACCTTGTCGTGGAGGAGAATCGGGAGCCGGTACCGGACGGCCGCCTCGGCCAGGATGAACCCGATGTCCTCGATCCGGGCGTGCCCCATCACGTCGGCGTGGAACTTCAGCCGGCCGAGCTCGAGCAGCGTGAGCGTCACCGCGTTGTTGACGTGACCCATCGCGTCGATGTCGGCGAAACGCAGCGGGATGTCGGTCTCGTAGACCTTGGCGGGAGCCGCCGGCAGCGTGCCCCGGAACGGTTCTCCCCACCGTCCGGAGAACGCGATCTCGCCGATCCCCTTGCGGACCCGCGGCTTCTCGTCCTTCCTGCGCGTCTCCTCGTCGAGATCCTCGTGGCGGCCGGGGTAACCGACGGCCACTACGGCGATGGGGACCGCGTCGTCGGGAATCGCCAGGGCAGCCCGGACCGCTCCCTCCTTCCACCCCGCCATCGGGTGCACGACGAGGCCCTGGTCGACCCCCCGGTACACGAGGCTCATCGTGGCGAGCCCCGTGTCGTGGAGAAAGTAGTCGCGGCTTTCGACGCTCGTTCCGTCGGCCCTGCGCGCCGCGGCCGCGATGAGGACGGGCGCCCGCTTCGCCCAGGCGTTCCCCGTGTCCAGCGCCGCGTCGAGGGAAGCGCGCGACGGGGCGGCCTTGTCGACGATCACGTATCGCCACGGCTGCCGGTTTCCCGAGGAGGGAGACCAGCGCGCGGATTCCAGCATCCGCTCGATCTTCTCGGGCTCGACCGGCCTGTCGGCGTAGGCCCGGCTGCTGCGCCGCGCCGCGATGACTTTCCTGAATTCCATCGGTCCGTCACCTCCCCGCCATCCGCCTGCCCCTCGCCCGGGGGCGCTTGCCGGCCCTCTTCTTCACCGCACCCCCCTTCCACCTCTTCTTTCCCCGGACCTTGTAGATCGGGGGATTGGACTGGGGATACCCGAAGTAGGCGCTGAACGCCTCCTTCCCGACGTAGCTCCCCTTGATCTTCCAACGGTTGCTGTTCACGACGAGTGCCGCCACCGCGAGCCGCGCGTCCCCCACCGGGGCGACGCCGGCGAACCATTCGAAACGCATCCGGGGCGTCCAGCCCGACAGCGATCCGGTCTTGCCTGCGACCGCCATGTCCTTCAGCAGCGGCGTCCTGTCCGCCGACCCGAACGTCCGCCGCGACGTCCCCATCTCGATCGTCTTGACCATCATCCCGAGGAGCGCGTCGGCGGTCTCGGGGGCGACCGTGTCTCGCCACTTGGCCGGATCCGCCTCGTAGAGCAGACCGCCGGCCGCGTCCTCCACGAGCTCCACGAGTACCGGCGCCGGCATCTCTCCCCGCGCGCCGATGGCCGACATCATCATCGCCATGTGGAGGGGAGACACGTAGACCTCCCCGAAACCCGCTCCGGTCCGGGCGAGGTTGTACTCGTCCCGCGGTACCTCGAATCGGCTCGTCTCGAGGGGAAGCTCGAAGGGAATCGTCTGGCCGAACCCGAACTTCCCCATGTACTCCTCGAGCACGTCGCCGCCGACGTTGTCGACGGCCACCTTGCCGAAGACGGAGTTGGCCGACCTGGCGATGGCTTCTTCCAGGGACATCGTGGGCACGCCGCGCCCGTTCCGGGCGTGCAGCCCCCTCTTCGTGATCCGGTAGATCCCCCCGCGGTAGGCGATCGCGTCCCCGGGGGAGAGCGCCCCCTTCTCGAGGGCCGCCGCGGCCGTGACGACCTTGATCAGCGAAGCGGCCGGGTAAAGCGCCTTGAGGGGAAGCCACGGATCCGGCTCCCCGCCCTTTCGGTACCCGACCATGCAGACGATCCGTCCCGTCTTCGGCTCCATCGCCACGCAGACGCCGTACGGCGGATCGAAGCGCCGGAACAGCTCGAACATGTCCTTCTGGAGCCGTTCGTCGATCGACAGGCGGATGCGCCGGCCGTCCGTCGTCGTCCCGTCCGCGCTCCCGTCGGCCAGGAGCTTCCGGATCTCCTGCGGCGCGAAGGCGCGCCGCTCGGCCGTGTTGTCGTCGCGGGCCGGCAGGGAGCGCGACGGGGGAGAGAGCTCGTGGCGGAGGCCCGCCGCCGCCCCCCGCGGCAAGGTCCAGGCGGACAGGAGGACAGCCAGCACGGCAAGGACGAGCCCCGGGATCGGCGGCGGTCCGCGCCGCGCTCCCCGCCTCACGACTTCCTCGCGAGGCACACCAGGGCTTCCGACTCCGGCGTGAATTCGGACCCGGCGAAATCCCCGCTGTACCGGATCCGGGAGAAACCCGCGGCCGCGAGCATTTCCCAGAGCTCGTCCGGATAGATCGGGTAGAGCGGGATGTCGTTCCGGATGACGAGCGGCTCGTCTCCCCGCGCGATCCGGAGCGCCGTCCGGAAGCCGACCTTCCGGGGACTTTCCCATTCGTAACGCCGCCGGAACTCGATCGCCCCGTCGTCCGCACGCATCAGGGGAAGCTCCGCGACGCTCCCGCGCAGGAGACGCTCGTAGTTCAGGATCTGGACGAGAATGCCGCCGGCCGGCGAAAGCGCGTCCGCCGCGTCCGCGAGGAAACGCTGCGCGTCTTCCTGCGCGACGTGGACCAGCGAGTTCCCCAGGCACAGGACGAGGTCGACGGCGGGCTTCACGACGCGCGCCATGTCCGCGAAACCGCCGATTTCGATGCGGGCGTCGGGGAACGGCGCGATCTTGCGCCGCGCCAGCGCAACGAGCGCGGGGTCGGGGTCGAAGCCGACGCACGAAATTCCCGCGGAAGCGAAATGCAGAAGCTGCGCGCCGGAGCCGCAGCCCGCGTCGGCGACGCGGGAGACCCATCCCTCCTTGAGGATTCCGTCGAAGAGCGATCGCTGGGCGGAAGACACCGGGAACAGCGCGTCGTACACCTCGCTCAGGTCCGTGTAGAAAGTCAACCCGTCTCCTTTCGCGCATTCATTCTACCAAGCGCGAACGGACTTTGAGCAGGGAAATGAATTCGCATGCGGCGGAACCGCCGGCGGCCGCCCGGGAAACCGGCGGGTCGGATTCAAGAACGCGATCGGGAATCGCGCGTGCCGGGCCAAGTCCCGCGCGGGGGACTCGCGCGCCCCGCCGCGGGCCGGTCCGGCAGGCGCGGTCGGATCAGATCAGGACGCGCCGCGCGCCGCCGTCCGGCCGCATGTCCGGGCCGACGGGCGGGTGCCCTGGAGGAAGGGCCATGCCCGGGCCGCGGGAGTCGGGAACGCGATCGCCGTGACCATCGCCCCGCGGCTCCGCGGACGTCCCGCATTCGCCGACCATGGCGACGATCGACTCGCCCTGCCGGAAGACGCAGACGGGCGTCCCGTGGATATAGATCTGGCTCTCCGACGCGGACGCCGCAACAGCGGACGGATGGAACCACCTCCACTGCGCGACAGCCACGATCATGAAGAGGCCCACCAGGGCGATTGCGACGATCGTCTTCACTCCCGCCTCCCGCTTTCCGTTTCACCTGTGATGCCCGACGGGGCGTCCGGGTTGCGCGAGCCCGCCCCGGAAAGAGACCGATCCTTGCGCCACCGCGGATCGACGGCGATGGCTTCCCCGCCGCCGGGCCGGTCCGCCGGGAAAGCCTCCCCGGCCGCCCCGAGCGTCACGGGCTCCTTGACGTCCATGGCGTTGTCGAATGGCGAGGAGTCGTTCCAGTCGAATGCCTCCGCCCGGATCCGGTACTCCCCCGGCCTCGCCCCCTTCGTGTCCCAGACGAACGATTCCCGGTACAGGGCGCCTGGCCCGTGCAACGTATCGTAGGTGAGAAGGCGGC
>JBLNEU010000090.1:0-9896 GCA_050263015.1 Deltaproteobacteria bacterium
GCGGCGAGGATCGTGCACAACTCCGACCGGGTCATCGCGGCGAGGTGGGGGAGGACCGTCATGTTGGCCTCGACGCCGACGAAGATGTTGGAGGATACGGAGAGCGATTCCGCGCCGCTGATCCGCATGAGGCGGGTGAAGATCTTCGCGAAGAACCGGACCAGCCGGGGCATGACGCCCATGTAATAGAGCGCGCCCATGAGACTCGCGAAGAAGACGATCGCGGGAAGGGCCTGGAAGGCGAGGACGAAGCCGAGCGACTCCTCCCCCGCCTCGTTCCGGGCGCCCGGAGGCAGGGCGAGCCGCCCGAAGACGAAGCGCGTCCCCGCCTGCGCGCTGTCGAGGACCTTCACGACGACGTCGTTGACCGCGAGAAATGCTCGCGACCCGGCGGGAACGACGAAGATGAAGAGGGCCAGCAGGAGCTGGAGGACCGTCCCCCAGAGGACGACCCTGACGTTTACGACCTTCCGGTTCGCGGAGAAAAGCCAGGCGATCCCCATCAGGAGGAAGATCCCCGCGAAACTGACGAGGTTGTGCATCCGCTCCCTCTCCCGCGCCAAGAGCGCCGGTTCCCGGCCAGCGATACGAATAAACCAGAATGGCCCCGGCGCGTCAATGGACCCGGCGGGTGCGCCGGGCCCGGCGACCGCGGCGCGGCCGGGGGGCGCGGGATTTCAGGAGGGAGACCGGTCCGGGCCCGACCAGCGCCGCGACAAAAGCGAGGCGAGGGCGCCGCACGCGAACCCGGTTCCTCCGACGCGGAGGCCTCCCAGGTACGGAAGCAGCGCAAGGGCGCGCCCCTGGGGGGAGTCGGACGGATACGGGGGCGTCCCGAAGTAGTGGCGCCAGACCGCGTAGGCGACCTCGAAGAGGACGACGCCGGCGATCCCCCCGACGGCGATCCGCCGCCCGAGGGCCCCGTCGGTTCCGGCCGGGGAGAGACGGCGGATGGCGGGGCTCCGGGAACCGGCGACGATCCGGGAGAGGATCCAGATCGACCCGACCGCGACCAGCAGCACGACGAGCCGCCCGGCGAGGTTCACCGTTTCCCCCCGAAGACGGTCTTGAGGATCTCCGTGACCCGGGCGGCCGGGTCGGTCCGGATCTTCCTTTCTTCCTGCCCCAGCACGTAAAAGAGGCCGTCGAGCGCCTTCCCGGTCACGTGGCGGTCGAGGTCGAGGGACTCCGCCCGCGGGGCGAGCGGAAGCGCGGCGTACTTCGCCATCATCCTCTTGTAGGAGCGCGTGACGCCGACCTCGTCCATGCTTTTTGCCACGGCCGGGCGAAAGTCGTCGTACAGCTTCTGCCGCGTCTTCCCCTCGAAATAGTCCGTCGCCGCCGTATCGCCGCCCCCGAGGATCCTTCGCGCATCGTCGAACGTCATCTCCCGGATCGCGGCGACGAAGCGCGCCCTGGCGTACGGCGCCGCCTTCTCCGCCGCCCGGTTCATGCTGAGGACGAAGTCGTCCACTTCCTGCCGGAACCCCACCTTCTTCATCAGGTCGGCGGCCCTCTGAAGTTTCTCCGGCAGCAGGATCCTGATCGCGGCGTTTGCGAAGTATCCGTCCACCTTCGACGTGGCGGCGACCGCGTTCGCCGTGCCCACGGAGAGGGCCTCCTTGAGGCCCGAAACGACCTGCCCCTCGCTCAACGGTCCGCCGGCCGGAACGTTCAGGCGTTCGACGGTGCCGACGATGTCCTCGAACAGGCCGCCGGAGCCCGACGTGGCGCAGCCAAGGACCAGGACGACCGTGACAGCCAGTACGGGAACCAGCGCCTTCCGCGACATGTCTCCCCCTCCTCACAGGCGATTATACGGCTTATCCGCGGTTCCCGCACCGGCCGGCGCGCGGTCGAACTTCGGCCCCCCTTCCGCCGCTTGGCATGGACCGATTCCCGGATTATCGTGGACTGTACGGATCGTGCGAGGAGCCGCCATGGGAACCGTGCTCGCGACGAAGACGACGCGGAAGGTGACGGAAGGCCGGTACTACCCCCTCGGAGCGACGATCGGGCCGTACGGCGTCAACTTCGCCATCTACTCCCGGAACGCCCGCGAAGTTTATCTCCTCCTGTTCGACCGTCCCGACGGCGACCCCACCGATATCATCCGGCTCGAGAACCAGGCCCGGTACGTCTGGTACGCTCACGTCCATGGCGTGAAGGCCGGCCAGCTCTACGGGTACAAGGTCCGCGGGGAGTACGACCCGGCCCGGGGGATGCGCTTCAACGAGAACAAGCTCCTGGCCGACCCGTACGCCAAGGCGTTCACGGGAAAGTTCGTCGTCGCGGACAAACTCCTTCTCGCCTACGACCCGCGCAACCCGGCGGCCGACCTCTCCCGCGACGACCGGGACGACACCCGGATCGTCCCCAAGTCGATCGTCGTGGACGACGCGTTCGACTGGCAGGGCGACAGCCCTCCGGATTACGACCTCGAGAGACTCTTCCTCTACGAGGTCCACCTCCGAGGATTCACGGCGCACCCGTCGTCGAAGGTGACCGATCCCGGTACCTACCTCGGGTTCATCGGGAAGATCCCGTATCTCAAGTCGCTGGGGATCAATGCCGTGGAGCTCCTCCCCGTCCAGGAGCATTGCGTGGAGGACTTCCTGCGCAACAAGGGGCTGACGAACTATTGGGGATACAACACCGTCGGGTTCTTCGCGCCGGAATCGTCGTACGGCACGAACCGCTCCCCCGGCTGCCAGGTCGCCGAGTTCAAGACCATGGTCCGCGAGCTCCACAAGGCCGGGATCGAGGTGATCCTCGACGTGGTCTACAACCACACGTGCGAAGGGAACGAGCGGGGCCCGACGGTCTGTTTCCGGGGGATCGACAACCCGACCTACTACCTGCTGACCGGAACCGCGTCGGAGCCGTACCGGTACTACGTGAACTACACCGGCTGCGGCAACAGCATGAACCTGGCGGACCCCCACGTGATCCGGTTCGTGATGGACTCGCTGCGCTACTGGGTGGAGACGATGCACGTGGACGGCTTCCGGTTCGATCTCGCGTCCGTGCTGGGCCGCGAAGCCGGGATGTTCGAGAAGTCGGCGTCGTTCTTCGACGCCATCACGCAGGACCCCGTTCTCAACCACGTCAAGCTCATCGCGGAGCCGTGGGACCTGGGGACTTACCAGGTGGGCAACTTCCCCATCGACTGGTCGGAGTGGAACGGGAGATTCCGGGACACGGTGCGCAAGTTCGCGAAGGGGGACGCGGGGCAGGTCCGCGATCTCGGCTGGCGCCTCACCGGCTCCGCCGACATGTATTCCGACGACGGCCGCGGACCGGCGAACAGCGTCAACTTCGTCACCTGCCACGACGGCTTCACCCTGAACGACCTCGTCTCGTACAACGAAAAGCACAACGAGGCCAACGGCGAGGAGAACCGGGACGGGACGAACGACAACAACTCGTGGAACTGCGGCGCGGAGGGGGAGACGGACGACCCCGCCGTCCGCGCCCTGCGCGCACGGCTCATCAAGAACCACTTGTGTTGCCTGATCTTCGCGTCGGGCACCCCGATGATCCTCGGGGGCGACGAGTTCCGGCGCACGCAGGGAGGAAACAACAACGCCTACTGCCAGGACAACGGGATCAGCTGGTTCGACTGGACGCTCGAGGAAAAAAACGCCGACATCGTCGCCTTCCTGCGGAAGGCGATCGCCTTCACCTACCGGCACCCGATCCTCCAGCGGCGAAAATTCTTCCGCGGGATGGACCTCGACGCCGACGGGCAGGCCGACATCACCTGGTTCGGGCCGGACGGGGGCCGGCCGAACTGGGACGACCCCGAGCTGCGGATCCTCTGCTACCAGCTCGACGGAAGCGAGGCGGGAACGGGGCGGGACGACTCGCTGCTTTTCCTGATCCTCAACGCGGACCACCGGTCGCAGACCGTCAAGCTCCCGCCGTTGCCGGACGGCAAAAAATGGCGGCGGGCGATCGACACCGCCCTTGCCGGCGGGGATGACTTCATGGACGCGGGGGCCGAGGTCCCGATCGACGCCGCGGACGCCTACGTCGCCTCGCCAAGGAGCACGGTGGTGCTCGTGGGATAGGCCGCGCGCCCGCCCGACCCTTTCATTTCAGCGACCGCGCCGGCCCGGGAGCGATTTCAGAAGGAAGCACGCCTGGTCGTTGCCCATCCCGCACGCCCGGTCGAGATCCCGGATCGCCGCGGCCTTGTCCCTCGCCCGCGAGAAGGCGCCGGACCGTTCCACGTACGCGTTGTCGTTGCCCGGCTCCAGCCGGATGAGCTGGCTCCAGTAGAGGATGATCTCGGCGATCCGCCCCTGCTTGTAGAGCACGTCGTCCAGCCCCTTGTACGCGGAGAACAGACGGGGATCGACCTCGACGGCCTTCCGAAGGTCGGCAAGCGCGGGCGCGGGCTCTCCGGCGCGGTCACGGGCGATGCCCCGCCAGCACCAGGCGTCGGCGTTGCCCGGATCGAACCGGATCGCCGCCGTGTAATTCCCGATGGCCGCGGGGAGATCCCTCGCCCTGAAGCGCGTGTGGCCGTCCGACACGAGCCGGCGGCTCTCCCAACGCCGGACCGCGGACGCCTCGCCTTTCCCCGGGCCCTCGAGCCGCTCCATCGTCTCGAGGGAGGCCAACGCCTCGTCGAGATTCCTTTGCGCGAACCGGATCTTCGACCGGAGGCCGTACCCTTCCGGCGACTCCGGGTTGACGGCCATCGCGCGATCGAGCGTCCGGAGCGCATCGCCGTACATCTTCGCGCGGTAATAGCAGTCCGCGAGGTCGTAGAGGAAGTTCCATGTCTCGCCGTGGGACAGCGCCTCCTCGTAGAGCGCGATCGCCGTCGGAAAATCGCCGGCGGCGGCGGCCCTTCTCCCCTGGTCCCATGGGATGAAGCCCGCGAGGACCTTGAGGCGGGGATTCCTTCCGGCAAAGGGAGCCGACTCACGGGCGAACCGCTCCATGGCCTCGTAGGTCCCGCCCCAGCGCGGCGTGAGCGAGATCATGTGGCGATGCCGGACGAGATAGGAGTCGGGATAGAGACCGAGCGCCTTTTTCGCCAGGCGGGCGTCACGGTCGCGGTCCCCGAGGTTCCGGCTGATCTCCATCAGGATGACGTACGCGTAGAGCTGGCGCGGCCTGATCCGCAGCGACGCTTCCAGGTCCCGGACCGCCAGCAGGAAATCGTCCACCATCCGCCGGAACTGTTCGTCCGTCGTGTCCTTCGCGGCCTTGCTGCCGCGGGCCTTCCAGCCCGACGCCTTGAAGTAGGCCGCCCGCGCGGTCAGCGGAACCCAGCTGTCGGGGACGCTCCGGACCCAATCGTCGAAAAGGGGCTTCCAGGACGGCACGGGCGCGGCAAACGCGGCGAAGCCGTTGTGCGCGGCGAACTCGGACCGGATGTCCCGGTCGCACGACGCCTGGTACCCTTCCAGCAGGGCGGTCAGCTTCGCGAACTGCCGGCCCTCGAAGAGCCGCCGGATCGCACCGGCGTCGGCATCGGGGACCGCTGCCCGGTCCGCCGCCGCGAGGCCGGGCGGGAACATCGTCAGCAATACCGCCACGAGCGCCGGCGCGAGGCCGGCCGGAAGGCGCAACTGGCCTCTCCCCTTCTTCTCCCTCAGTGAAACGCCTGGTCGTCCCCTCCGACCGGTCTCACGGGCCCGTAGCTGTTCTCGTACTTCTGCAGGTTCTCCGACAGCGCATCGACGATCCTTTTCATGTGGCCGGGGCTGACGATGACCCGGGACACGAGATGCGTCCCCGAGGGCGAGTTGAGCAGCCATTCGACGATGAACTCCTCGGGGCTGTGGCTCACGGCCATGTTGTTGCTGTAGCGTCCCCTGGCCATTTCGTCGCCGGTGATGATCTGGATCTGCCGGGCGCTCTCCGGCGGCTTCTCGTCCGACATGGCGTCCTCCGCGAAAGCTATTTCTTGCCGGTTGGCAACGCGATCGTCCTGCCGGCGACCATGAAATCGCGTCCCCCGAGGTGATGGATCGTCCTCGGGCGTTTGACCGACGGGTCGATCCACGCCTTGACGACTTCGAGGATGAAAAGGTCGTATTTCGCCACCATCCCGGGATCGACGACCTTGCACTCGAGATTGGCGTAGCACTCGCCGATGAGCGGCGCCCCGACGCGCGAGGCGGCCGCCGGCGTGAGACCGAACCTCCTGAACTTGTCGATCTTCCGCCCGGAGACGTTCCCGCATCCCGCGGCCGCCCGCGCCAGTTCCACGGTCGGGATGTTGATGACGCATTCCCCGGTCGCCTTGAGGGTGCCGAACGTGAAGCTGCCGTCGCCGACCACGATCCCGACCAGCGGCGGCTCGAAATCGATCATCGTGTGCCACGACAGGGTCATGATGTTCGGCCGCCCCCTGGCGGCGGTCGACAGCATCACGACCGGCCCCGGCGAAAGCAGCCGGTAGGCCTTGGACAGCGGCAACGCCTTCTTCGCCATTGCGCACCTCACTTCGACGACGGATCGCCCGGCACGTAGCCCAGCGTCGCCAGCCGTTCCCCGCTCGCCAGGTACGCATCGGCCGGCATGTCGCCCACCCCGGCGGCGTCGACCCACTTGTTGTAGAAGTTGAAGAGCGCGCACACGGTGATCGCGTCGTAGAGCGCCTCCTCGCTCCACCCCGCGGCCTTGACTTCGTCGATATCGCCCTTGTTCAGGCGGCTGGATTCCCGGTTCATCTTTTCGATGAAGGCGAACAGCGCTTTCTCCCGATCCCCGATCGGAGCGGTTCGATAATCCCGCAGCACGGCGTCGACGAGGGGGCGATCGCCGAGCAGAAACGCCGCGACCGCGGCGTGAGCGCCGATTCAGAACACGCAGTCGTTGCGGCGCGACGTGAACGCCGCGATCAGCTCGCGCAGGCCCGGGGAGAGCGGCGACGGCCCGCGCATCACGCCCTGCGTGAACCGCGACAGGAAGTCGGTGCGGTCCGGCTTGTAGGCGAACAGGTGCATGATCTGCGGAACCGGTTGGCCCGCGGCGCGCCGCTCCGCGATCACCCGGGCGTATCCGCCCCCGGGGCCGGCGTTTTCGACTTCGGACAGAAACATCGGGCGCATGGGGACCTCCCGAACGATGCCTCGGACAAGTATACAGGCGCGAAGCCCCGGAGGCACAGCCTTTCACGCGGCCGGGCGGCCCGGCCTCCGTCCGCTACGCGCGCGTTTCCGCGTCCGCCGGAACCGCCGCCTCCCCCCGCGGCTGGTTGCGGGACTCCATCCATTCGTAGACCGTGGGCAGCACCACGAGAGTCAGCAGCGTCGAGGTGACGAGCCCCCCCATGACGACCACGGCCAGCGGTTTCTGGATGTCCGCGCCCGAGCCGGCGGCGTAGAGCATGGGCAGGTGTCCGATGAAGCTCGTCAGCGCCGTCATCAGGAGCGGGCGGAACCGCACGTCGCAACCCGTCGTAACCGTCTCCTCGACCCCCCTCCCCTCCTGCCTGAGCTGGCGAAAGAAGGCGACGAGGACCACGCCGTTCTGGACGGCGATCCCCAGGAGGACGATGAACGCCACGGCCGCCGAGACCGAGAGGTGCATCCCCCACGCCCAGACGGCGACGACGCCGCCCACAAGCGCAAACGGAAGATTGAGGACCACGAGGACGGAGTCCCGGAACGATCCCAGCGCGAGGTAGAGGAGGAGCAGGACGAGCAGCAGCGCGACCGGGACCACCACGGCCAGCCGCCGCATCGCCCGCGTCTGGTTCTCGAACTGCCCCCCGTATTCGAGGAAATATCCCGCGGGCAGCTCCTTCTCCAGGAGCGCCAGCTTTTCCTTCGCCTCGGCCACGAAGCCGCCCAGGTCGCGCTCCCGGATGTTGACCTCCGCGGCCACCCGGCGCATCCCCTTCTCCCGGCCGATCTGGGCCGGACCTTCAACCGTGGAGATCCTCGCAAGCCGGCCCAGCGGGACCTTCTCCCCCCCGGCCCCCGGCACCAGGATCCTTTCCAGGTCCCCGGGTTCGCTTCGGTACGCGGCGGGAAAACGGGCGACCGTTGCGATCCTCATCTGCCCGTCGACGACCCGCGTGGCCTCCTTCCCGGCGACGGCGGTTTCGATGACCGCGTTCACATCGGCCACGTTGATCCCGTGCCGGGCCATCTCGTTGCGGTCCAGGGCCACTTCCACCTGCTCCATCCCGGAGACCTGCTCCACCTTCACGTCGCTCGCCCCCGGGATTCCCGCCAGCGTCGAGGCGATCCGGTCCGCGTATCCCTTGAGTCTTTCCAGGTCGGCCCCGTAGACCTTGACCGCGAGGTCGCTCTTGACGCCGGAAATCAGCTCGTTCACCCGGAGGGCGATGGGCTGCGAGAACGACGGTCGGATCCCGGGAATGTCGGCGAACTCCTTCCTGATGGCCTCGACCAGCTGCGGCTTGCTTCGGCCGGCCGTCCACTCCTTCCGGGGCTTGAGCATCACGAATACGTCGGTCTGCTCGGGCCCCATCGGGTCTTCGGAAATCTCCGCGCGGCCGGTCTTGCTCACGACCGTCGCCACTTCCTGGAACCGGAGGAGCCGCCTTTCGACGTACGCCGCGACGGACACGGACCCTTCGAGCGAGGCGTTCGGCAGCCGGACCACGTTGATGACGATGGACCCCTCGTCCAGGGGCGGCAGGAACTCGGTGCCGATCCGGGTCGCCACGATGCCGGCCGCAAGGAGGGCAGCCAGCGAAACGCCAAGCGTGACCGCCCGCCGCCTCCGGGCCGCGGCCAGCACCTTGAGGTACCCCGTGTGAAACCGCCGCACGAACCCGAATTCCTTCCCCTTCTCCTGCTTGAGGATCATGTCCGACAGAACCGGGACGATCGTCAACGCAACGACCAGGGAGGCCAGCATCGCGACGATCATGGTCAGGGCAAGGGGTGCGAACATCTTTCCCTCGATCCCCCGAAGCGTGAACAGCGGGACCATGACGATCCCGATGATGAGCACCGAGAAGGCGACCGGGCGGGCCACTTCCTCCACGGCGTGGGCCGTCACCTGCATCCGGAATTTCCGTTCGTGCCGCTCCGCGAAGTGGCGCCGGACGTTCTCGACGATGACGATCGACGCGTCGACCACCATCCCGACCGAAAACGCCAGGCCCCCGAGGCTCATCAGGTTCGAGGAGAGCCCTGCCCACCCCATCACGAGAAACGTGGCCAGGAACGTCAGGGGAAGCGACGCGACCACGATCAGGGCGGTGCGCACCTCGGCCAGGAACAGGAAGAGGATGATGACGACGAGGATCCCCCCCTCCGTCAGGGCGCCGACGACCGTGCGGATGCACGCTTCGATCAGGGAGGTCCGGTCGTAGAAGACGTTCAGGCGCGCGCCCTTCGGAAGGCTTTTCCGTATCGCGGGGATGGCCTCCTTGACCCGGGTGACGACGTCCTTCGAATTCTCCCCCCGGAGCATGATGACCATTCCGGCCACCACTTCGCCCTTGCCGTCCCGCGTTACCGCTCCCTGCCGCGGCTGGGGTCCGACGACGACATCGGCCACGTCGTGCACGTGCACGGAGGCGCCCCCTTGCGCCTTGAGCACGATGTTCCCGATGTCCCCGGGGCCGGAGAGCTGCCCGAGCCCCCGCACATAGGTCTGTTCCCACCCGCGGACGATGAACCCGCCGGCCGCGTTGGCATTGTTCTTCTCCAGCGCCTCCACGACCTCGCGCAGGGAAAGGTCGTATTTCAGGAGCGCGTCCGGACGGACGAGGACCTGGTACTGCTTCACGAACCCCCCGAAGCTGTTCACCTCGTTCACCCCCGGGATCGGCCTGAACTGGGGCGCCACGAGGTAGTCCTGGATCGTCCGGAGCTCCATCGGGGACAGCCCCTCTCCCTCGAGGGTGTACTGGAAGATCTCGCCGAGCCCCGTGCTGATGGGGCCCA
>JBLNEU010000091.1:0-2957 GCA_050263015.1 Deltaproteobacteria bacterium
GGGGAATCCAGACGAGAAACGCGGCGCACAGGGCGAAGTACGCCGGCTGCGCGGGCAGGGGGGGCGCGGGTTTCCGCCTCGCCGCGCGCATCAGGACGGCCGCCGCGGCTCCCGTCCCCAGGGCGGCGCCGAACAGGGGGAAGAAGCGCGCCCACCCGAGGAACCCCAGGGCGACGGCGCAGAGCGACATCCACCCGAGCCCGGCGGCGCAGGAGAAGAAGATCTCCTCCGCGCGATTCAGCCACGGGAATCCGAGGAACCGGAACAGGAAGAGGAAGAGGAGGCCGGACAGGAGAAGCCAGAGGGTGAAAAGGACCGGGATCATCCCCTCATTTGCTTCCGCGCGTCTTCGTACCACGCGATCGTCCTGCGCAGTCCCTCCTCGAAGGGCGTGCGGGCGCTGAACCCGAACTCGGCCCGCGCCCGCGACGTGTCGAGGCAGCGGCGGGGCTGCCCGTCCTTTTTCGACAGGTCGCGGACGACCTTTCCCGTGAACCCCGTGAGGCGCCGGATCGTCTCGACGAGGTCGTTGATCGCCACCTCCTGCCCGGCCCCGATGTTGACCGGCTCCGGCTTGTCGTACCGTTCCGCGGCGAGGACGATCCCCTCCGCGGCGTCGTCGACGTAGAGGAACTCGCGCGACACCGGGACGCCCTCATGGAAGCCGCTCCCCCAGACCGTGACCTCCTCCGCCCCCGCCTCGCGCGCGTCGACGAACTTCCGGATGAGCGCCGGGATGACGTGGGACTTCTCCGGCTCGAAGAAGTGGTCGCCGGGGCCGTACAGGTTCACGGGGAGGAGGTAGATGACGTTGAAGCCGTACTCCTGCCTGTACGCCTGCCCCATGACCATCAGCGCCTTCTTGGCGATCCCGTACGGGGCGTTCGTCTCCTCGGGGTACCCCTCCCAGAGATCGTCCTCCCGGAACGGGATGCGGGCGAACTTCGGATAGGCGCAGACGGTCCCGACCTGGACGAACTTCTCCACCCCGGCGCGGCGCGCCTCCTCCATCAGGTGGATCCCCATCGCGATGTTGTCGTAGAAGAGACAGCCCGGATGTTCCTGGTTCCATCCGATCCCGCCCGCGTTGGCGGCGAGGTGGAGGACGATGTCCTGGCCCCGGACCGCCTTGGCGCATGCGGTCCGGACGCGCAGGTCGTACTGGCTCGACCGGGGGATGAAGATGTCGCGCGGCCGCACGCCCCGGTCGACAAGCGTCCGGACCACCGGCAGGCCGAGGAACCCGGCGCCGCCGGTCACCACGATCTTCTTCCCCGACAGGGCGGATCCGGAAAGTTCAGGGACGTTCTTCGACTTCTCGCGACCCCGGCTCAATCGTGACGATGCCATCCCCGTCCGTTCCCTTCCATTCAGGCGACCGGGTTCAGGAGCGTCCCCGGACTTTTGCCGCATCTACAGGCGGGAGCCGATGGAGAGGCCCTTGGCGACGAGAATCTTGCGCCCCTCGCCCGGCGGCGTCAGCCCCGCCTCCTCCATGTCGGCGTCCACCATGATCCGGACGAGTTCCCTGAACGTCACCTTCGGCTCCCAACCGAGGAGGCGCCGGGCCTTCGAGGAGTCGCCGATCAGGTTCTCGACCTCGGTCGGACGGAAATATTTCCGGTCGATCTTGACGTGCCGCTTCCAGTCGAGCCCCGCGTACGCGAACGCCTCCTCGACGAACTCGCGGACCGAGTTCGTCTGCCCGGTGGCCACCACGAAGTCGTCCCCCCGGTCGTGCTGGAGGATCTTCCACATCGCGTCGACGAATTCGCAGGCGAATCCCCAGTCGCGCCGGGCGTCGAGGTTTCCGAGGAAGAGGTCGCTCTGCCTCCCCGCCTTGATGGCGGCGACCGCCCGGGTGATCTTCCGCGTGACGAACGTCTCGCCGCGCCGGGGCGACTCGTGGTTGAACAGGATCCCGTTGCTGGCGTGGATCCCGTACGCCTCCCGGTAGTTGACCGCCATCCAGTACGAGTACACCTTCGCCGCGCCGTACGGGGAGCGCGGGTAGAAGGGCGTCTTCTCGTTCTGGGGAGGCGGCGAGGCCCCGAACATCTCGGAGGACGACGCCTGGTAGAAGCGCGCCTTCCCGCCCGCGCGCCGCAGCGATTCGAGGAGGCGGGTGGTGCCGAGCCCCGTCACGTCGCCCGTGTACTCGGGGATGTCGAAGGAGACGCGGACGTGGCTCTGGGCCCCGAGGTGGTAGATCTCGTCGGGCTGGACGTTGTAGATGAGGTTGGTGAGCTGCCCCGCGTCGGTCAAGTCCCCGTAGTGGAGGAACATCTTCGCGCCGGGCACGTGCGGGTCCACGTAGACGTGGCTGAGCCGTCCGGTGTTGAAGGTGGACGCGCGGCGGATGAGGCCGTGCACCTCGTACCCCTTCGACAGGAGCAGATCGACGAGGTACGAGCCGTCCTGGCCGGTGATGCCGGTGAGCAGCGCCTTGGGCATGGATTGCATTTTACGCGCACGGGGCACCATAATTCAACGATGGACCCCGTCGCCCTGCTGCGCGAGTACATCCGGATCGACACGTCGAACCCGCCCGGCGACTGCCGCGGCGCCGCGGAGTTCCTGTGCAGGACGCTCGTCGCGAACGGCCTCGTCCCCGTGACGTACGGCGCCAGCCCCGAAAAACCGAACGTCCTCTGCCACGTCGGCGGGACCGGGGAGCCGGGCCTCGTCCTCATCCATCACATGGACGTGGTGCCCGCCCGGGCGGAGGAGTGGAGCGTTCCCCCGTTCGCCGCGGAAGTCCGGGACGGCTACATGTACGGCCGCGGGACCCTGGACACCAAGGGGCTCGGGATCGCCCACCTGTGCGCCGCGTGCGACGCCGCCCGGTCGGGGCGGCTGCGCCGCAAGCTCTTCTTCGTCGCCAACGCCGACGAGGAGGTCGGCGGCGTCGAAGGAGCCTCCCATTTCGTCAGAAACCTGCCGGTCTCCTTCGGCCG
>JBLNEU010000092.1:0-4173 GCA_050263015.1 Deltaproteobacteria bacterium
CGGGAGAGGCGTTCTCCCTGTCCTCCTACCGGGGAAAGGTCCCGGTCATCCTCACCTTCTGGTCGATCTACTGCAAGTCGTGCACCGAGGAGATGGCGGCGCTCGAGCGCCTTTACCGCAAGTACGGCCCGGAGAAGGTGGCGGTGGTCGCCGTCAACGAGGACGGCGACGTCGGTCTCGGGCGGGTGCGGAATTTCCTCGACCGCTTCACCGGGCCCGGGGGGGAGACGAAGCTCTCCTTTCCCCTCTTCTTCGACGAGAAGGGGGAAGTGTTCTCCCGGTATTCGGTACTCCACCTCCCGACGCTGATCTACATCGACCGGGACGGGACGGTGCGCGAGGTCATCGAGGGGTACGAGCGCGGCCGCGAGCTCGCGGTCTTTTCGGCCATCGAGCGGCTCATCGGGACGGTATCGCCCGAGCCGCTCAAGGAGGTCGCGTCCGAGGCGCAGTACGACCTGGACGTCGTCGCCCCCGTCTGCGGCGTGTACCGGGACGGGAAGTGGTACCGCCCGCTCGATCTCGACGAGTCGGGGCGGCCCGAGGCGATCGCGCGGGCGCGGGCGGAAGGGGAGGAGACCCTCCGCCGCGAGGCGGTCCGGCTCGCCCTCGCCGACCTCGGGTACTCGCTGCTCGGTCCGCCCCGGACGCCGTCGTGCGGGGTTCCCTACGGGAACGAGATCCGCACGCCGAACCGGCCCAAGGACGCGCTCGACCTCCTCATCGGCCAGCTCAGCCTGCCGCGGGTGCTCGAGGTGGTCGCGCAGGAGACGATCGAGCGCGACAGGGACCTGGTCCTGTACCGGCGCATCAAGGTCGTCCTGCCGGTCCTTTCGGAGCAGCTCGAAGCCGGCGGCTACGCCGAGCAGAAGAGCACGATCCGGCTCAGGTTCGTCCGGGCGTCGCTCCTCGAGGAGCGGACCTTCATCGAGGCGGTCATGACGCAGTTCCCCTACCTGGCGGAGATCCGCAAGGCCCCGGCGTCCAAGGGCGGGACCGAATACGTGCTGACGTCCCATGCTTCCGGCGAGCGTGTCGTCGACAAGCTCGCCTCCCTCGACGTGGGGGCCCGGAAGCTGTCCGTGGAGCTGTTGCCGGGCGACATCGCCGAGGTGGCCATGTGGAGGTAGTGGAGCCCTTCTTCGCGCGTCTCAGAGGCGCGCTCGGCCCCCTGGACGCCGAGGCCCGCGCGCCCGAGGGGTTGCGGCCCGCGGGGGTCCTCGTTCCCCTGCGCGCGCGTCCCGCCGCGCCGCCGGGATCCGGGGACGAGATCACGGTCGTCCTCGCCCGGCGCACCGAGCAGGTGCCGCACCACAAGGGGCAGATCTGCTTCCCCGGGGGGAGCCGGGATCCGGACGACCCCGATCTTCTCGCGACCGCGCTTCGCGAAGCGGGCGAGGAGCTCGGGATCCGGAGGGCCGACGTCGCGCTCCTCGGCGCGATGGAGCCGGTTCCGACGGTGACGGGTTTCTTCATCCAGCCGTACGTCGCGCGGCTTCCGGCGTCGGCGGCGTTCCGGCTCGACGGATTCGAGATGGCGGAGGTCTTCGAGGCGCCGCTCTCCATCTTCGGCGATCCAGGCCGCTACCGGCGCGCCCGGACGACGTTCCTCGGCGAAGCATACGACGTGCTGTTCTTCGACTACCCGCCCCACACGATCTGGGGGGCGACCGCCAAGATCCTTCACCGGCTCGCGGGGCTCGCCGCCGCGATGCCGCGCGATGCCGCGATGCCGCGCGGAATTGACACCGCTCCTACCCGACACATAAGATAAGAGATTACGTTCTTTTCCCGCTTGTTACGCTCCGCCGGGAAAAGAGGGCCTCAAAAAGGGAGCCCGAATGCCCCACGGGAAGGAGCCCGGATCGGTCGGGCTCGTGAAAAAGCGGTTCCACACATTCTGCGAGCCCCCGCACGCGATGCGCCTCGACGGGGGCGCGGCGCTCGGCCCGATCACGCTCGCCTACGAGACGTACGGCCGGCTCAACCGCGATAGGACCAACGCGATCCTCCTCCTGCACGCGCTGTCCGGAGACTCGCACGCCGCCGGACGGTACGCCGAGAACGAAAAGAACGCAGGGTGGTGGGACAACACGATCGGGCCCGGCAAGGCGTTCGACACGGAGAAATATTTCGTCATCTGCTCCAACGTGATCGGCGGGTGCCAGGGGAGCACCGGCCCGGCGTCCGTCAACCCGGCGACCGGCCGCGAGTACGGCACGTCGTTTCCCATCATCACCGTGAACGACATGGTCGGCGCCCAGGTCCGGCTCCTCGACCACCTCGGGATCGACCGGCTCCTCGCGGTCGCGGGCGGCTCGATGGGGGGGATGCAGGCGCTCCAGTGGGCCGTCTCCTACCCGGACCGCGTCGTGGCTTCCATCCCGATCGCGACGACGGCCAGGCACTCGCCGCAGCAGATCGCGTTCAACCAGGTGGGGCGGGCCGCCATCATGGCCGACCCGCACTTCAACAACGGGGATTATTACGGGAAGGCGGTCCCCAGGGACGGCCTTGCGCTGGCGCGGATGGTCGGGCACATCACGTACCTGTCCGACGAATCCATGCACGACAAGTTCGGCCGGAAGCTCCGGGGAAAGAAGGCGTACGGGTACAACTTCGACGTGGACTTCGAGGTCGAGAGCTACCTGAGGTACAAGGGGGACGCCTTCGTCGGCCGTTTCGACGCCAACTCCTACCTCTACATCACGAAGGCGATCGACTACTTCGACCTGACGCTTTCGACCGGCTCCCTCGTCAAGGCGTTCGAGAGGGCCAAGGCGAAGTTTCTCGTCATCTCCTTCAAGTCCGACTGGCTCTACCCGCCGTACCAGTCCAAGGAGATCGTCAGGGCGCTGATGGTCAACGGCGTCGACGTCACCTACTGCGAGATCGACTCCCGGTACGGCCACGACGCGTTCCTCCTCGACGCGGGAGAGATGTCGAAGATCATCACGAACTTCCTCGCCAACGTGGCTTCCCGGCAGGGGATCTCCGAGGCCGCCTCGTCGTGATGGCCGAAGGAGCGCGGATCGACCACAGCATGATCCTGGGCCTCGTTCCGGCGGGGACGAAGGTCCTCGATCTCGGCTGCGGCGACGGGTCGCTGCTCGAGAAGCTTGTCCGCGACAAGGGCGTCACCGGCCGGGGGATCGAGATCTCCGAGGAAGGGGTCCGCGCCTGCATCGCCAAGGGGCTCACGGTCCTCCAGGGCGACATCGACGAGGGGCTGCGGGACTATCCCGACGGCTCGTTCGACTACGTCATCCTCAACCAGACGCTCCAGGCCGCCAAGAAGCCGGACGTCGTCCTCTCCGAGATGCTGCGGGTCGGGAAGAAGGGGATCGTGGGGTTCCCCAATTTCGCGTACTGGAAACTGCGGCTCTACCTCCTCCGGCGCGGCCGGATGCCCAAGACGGAGTTCCTCCCCTTCGAGTGGTACGACACGCCGAACATTCACTTCTGCTCGATCGCCGACTTCACGGACTATTGCGCCCGGCACGGCGTGGCGATCGACCGGAAGGCCTTCCTCTCGACCGACCACGGGGGCCGGGTGCTCAAGGGCATGCTCCCGAACCTCTTCGCCGAGAACGCGGTGTTCCTGCTGTCGAAATTTGCCCGTTGATTTTTCTCCGTCGCTGCTATAAGTTGACTTTTCACATAACGTGGGGCTGTAGCTCAGCTGGGAGAGCGCCTGAATGGCATTCAGGAGGCCGACGGTTCGATCCCGTTCAGCTCCACCATTGAAATCATGGGCCTCGGGGGAAACCCCGGGGCCCTTTCCTTTCAAATTCAATCGAACCTAAGTCGTTTTGCTGGCGCGGCCATCCCGTCGACTTGCGGTGATTGACCCGTCCGGCGCCGCGGGCCCGGTCTACGCCGCGGGCATGGCCGCCCCGCGGGGACTGCCTTTCTCTTTCCTGCTCTCGATCCCAGCCGTAACGACCGCCGGCGCTCCGGTCAGGGGCGCGAAGTCCCCTCTTGCGAAGGGCCCATCTGCCGGAGGAGTTCCATTGCAGCTTCTTGGCCAGGATCCATCGCGACGATCCGACTGAACTCGGTCCTGGCCTCGGTGAATCTCCCGGAACGATAATAGGCCAGCCCCAGGTTGAACCGAAGATCGACGTTGTGCGGCTCATGGTTCACGGCTTCCATCAGGTATTCGATGGCCTC
>JBLNEU010000093.1:0-4930 GCA_050263015.1 Deltaproteobacteria bacterium
GGAGCGCCTCGGGCATCACGGTCAGGAAAAGGGCGCCGAAGACCGGGCCGAACAGATGCTCGCTGCCTCCGAAGACGGCGAAGACGAGGATCTCCACGGCCCGATGGTAGGTGAAGTCGGCGGGGCTGATGTAGGACGTCGCGTGGGCGAAGAGCGCCCCGGCAAGCCCCGACAGGAACGCCCCCTGCGTGAAGGCCAGGACCTTGTAATAGGTCGAGTCGATCCCGGCGGCTTCGGCGGCCTTCTCGTCCACCCGGACGGCGTCGTACGCGCGCCCGACCCGGGAGCCGGCGAGACGCGAAAAGAAGAGGACGGTCAGGACCGCGAGGACGAGAAGGATGACGAATACCGCCAGGGCGATGAACTGGTTGTCCCGAAGCTCCATCCGTTCCGGCTCGAACCCGGATTTCCGCAGGTCGGCGAGGAGCACGCGTCCCATCTGCGGAATGGCCGCTATCCCGACGGCGCCGCCTGTCAGCGACTCCCAGTTGACGAAGACGACCCGGATCACCTCCCCGAAACCGAGAGTCGCGATCGCGAGGTAGACCCCGGTGAGGCGCAGCGACGGAATGCCCACGGCGACGCCGGCGGCGGCCGCCAGAACGGCGCCCGACGCGATGCCGGCGGGCATCGGGACCGCGTACCGCGTCGTCAGGATCGCGGACGTGTAGGCCCCGATGGCCATGAAGCCGGCGTTTCCGAGAGAGAGCTGCCCCGTCGCGAGCGTGACGTAGATGCTCACGCCCAGGATGACGTTGATGAAGACGAAGGAGGCGACCTGCAGGTGGTACGGGTTCAGCCAGTCCCCGGCCATGCCGCTACCGCCGCGTTTCGGGAATCGCCTGCCCGAACAGCCCCTGCGGCTTGATGAGAAGGACAACGATGATCGTGAGGAACGCGATCGCGTCGCGGTACCCGGAGCTGCCGTAGGCGACGACGAAGGTCTCGGACAGGCCGAGGATGAGGCCGCCCGCCATGGCGCCCGCGACGCTCCCCATCCCGCCGAAGATGATGATCGCCAGTCCCTTGAGGCCCATGGCGAGCCCCATCTGGTTGTTGATGTAGTTGAAGGCGAGGCCGACCAGCACCCCCGCGACGCCCCCCATCGCCGAGGCGATGACCACCGTGGCGGTGATGATCCTGCGCGTGTCGATCCCGAGGAGCGCCGCCGTCTCCAGGTTTTCCGCGGTGGCCCGCAACGCCTTGCCCGCCCGGGTGCGGCCGAGCCACGCGGAGAGGCCCGCCATGAGGAGGACGGCGACGGCGAGGATGATGATCTGGACGAGGTAGACCGTCGCCGACCCGACCTGGAACCTGATCTCGGCGAACGGGGTCTCGAAGAGCTGGTTCCCCGCCCCGAAGACGTGGTGGGCCGTGTTCTCGAGGAGGATGGACACGCCGATCGTGCTGATCAGGGGAGCGAGGTGCGAGGCGCCGGCCTTCCCGCGCAGGGGGCGCAGGGCGAACCGTTCCAGGAGGTACCCCATGGCGCCGGTTGCGACGACGGCCCCGAGAAACGCGGCGCCGAGAGGCGCGTTCATCTTCGTGACGATCAGCATTCCCACGAACGCGCCGAACATGAAGATCTCGCCGTGGGCCATGTTGATGATGTCGAGCACGCCGAAGACGAGCGTGTACCCGAGGGCGACGATCGCGTAGATGCTGCCCAGGGTGATGCCGTTGATCAGCTGCTCGAGGAACACGCGTCGCTGCCCGCCCCGGCGCCCCCGGCCGCTACTTGAACAACTGGAACTTCCCGCCCTTGATGATGAGGACGTTGGGTTCCATCACGACGTCCCGCTCGGCGTCGAAGGAGAATCTCCCGAGGACCCCGTTGAAGTTCTTCACCCCGGCAAGGGCGTCGCGCAACGCGGCCCGGTCGGCCTTCCCGGCCTTCTGAAGCGCCTCGGCCATGATGTACAGGGCGTCGTACGCCTGGGCCGCGAACTGGTCCGGCTTCTTGCCGTAGGCCTTCGCGTACTTGGCGACGAACGCCTTCACCTTCGGATCGTCCTTGTCGCCGAACCAGGGGGTGGCCACGACGAGTCCCTCGGCCGAGTCCCTGGCGATCTCGATCACCTTGGGCGAGTTGAAGCCGTTCCCGCCGACGAACGGGACCTTGATGCCCATCTTGCGCGACTGGGACAGGATGACCGCCCCTTCCTCGTAGAGGGCGGAGCAGAAGACGGCGTCGGGGGAAAGCCTCTTGATCTTGGTCAGCTGCGCCTTGTAGTCGGCCTGCCCCTTCTGGAACGTCTCGATCGTGAGGATGTCGAGCTTGAGATCCTCGGAGACCTTCTTCATCGTGTCGAAGCCCGACTTGGTGAAGACGTCGTCGTTCCCGTAGAGGAGGGCGACCTTCCGGATCCCGTATTTCTTCACCGCCTTGCCGATCGACGCCGGGATCGCCTGGGATTCCGGGAGCGAATTGCGGAAGACGAATCTCCCGATCTGGGTGATCCCCTGGGCCGTCGTCGAGGTTCCCATGATGGGGACGCCGCTCGCGTTGGCCTCGGGGCCGACGACCTTCATCTCGGTGCTGAGCGTGGGACCGATGATCGCGGCGACCTGCGCCGAGTTGATGAGCTTCTGGCCCGCCGCGAGCGCCTGCTCCTGTTTGCCCGACGAGTCCTCGATGACGAGTTCGATCCTCACGGCCCCCTTCGCGTTGACCTCGTCCCGGGCGAGCTTGAGACCGTTGGTGATCGCCTCCCCGTATCCGGCGCCCTGTCCCGTGATGATGGAGATGACGCCGATCTTCGCCTCGACCGGTTTTCCCTTGGCGGCCTCCGCGCCGCCGGTTCCGGGAACCGCGGCCAGGGCGACGGCCGCTGCGACGGAAAACGCGAGAAATCTTCCAGATCGGGCCATGGCGTTCCTCCGGGATTCGTGAATGGCTTCAAGATATTGACTCGGTCCGGCGGTGTCAAGGCCGTCACGCGCCCGGGCGCGGAGCCCGGGGGGCGAACCGGCCGCCGGTCGTCAGGTCAAGACCCGTGTTTCGCCCGCCGTTCGCGCTGGATCGGCGGTTCCGAAAATTCCATAATGACCCGGTCGGCCCGCGGTCGTCGGCGGATGCCGGGCGGGGCGCGACGGAAGGCGGTGGCCGGATGGTGGCGGGGGCGAGCACGCGGCGGGAGCGGGTCGGGTGGTATTTCTACGACTGGGCGAACTCCGCGTTCTCCACGTCGGTGGTCACGGTCTTTCTCGGTCCGTACCTCACGACGGTCGCGCGCGCGGCGGCGGACGGGAACGGGTTCGTCCGTCCCTTCGGCATCACGGTGGGCGCCGGATCGTTCTTTCCATACGTCGTCTCCCTGTCGGTCCTTTTCCAGGTGATCCTTCTCCCGATCCTCGGCGCCCTGGCCGACTACACGCACCGCCGGAAGCAGATGCTCCTCGCGTTCGCCTGCACGGGGGCCTTCGCGACGATGGGATTCTATTTCCTCCGGGGGACGAACTATCTGCTGGGAGGCGGCCTGTTCCTCGTCGCAAACCTCTGTTTCGGCGCTTCCATCGTCTTCTACAACGCGTTCCTTCCCGACCTCGCGGCGCCGGAAAGGCGGGATTCCGTGTCGGCGATGGGGTGGGCCGTCGGGTATCTCGGGGGCGGCATCCTCCTCGCGCTGAACCTGATCCTCTTCTCGCGGGCCGGCGCCCTGGGGCTCTCCGCGGGGGACGCCGCCCGGATCAGCCTGGTGTCCGCCGGGGCCTGGTGGGCCCTCTTCACCCTCGTCCCGATGGCGACGCTCAAGGAAAGGAGCCGCGCCGCCCGCCCGCCGCGGGGAGAGCATTATCTCGCCGCCGGGTTCCGCCAGCTCGGCCGGACGTTCCGCAAAGCCCGCCGATACCGGCAGACATGGCTCTTCCTCCTCGCGTACCTGCTCTACAACGACGGGATCCAGACGGTGATCGCCCTGGCGGCGCAGTTCGGGCAGGAGGAGCTTCATCTCCCGATGGCGACCCTCACCACCGCGATCCTCATGGTCCAGTTCGTCGCGTTCTTCGGGGCCCACCTGTTCAACGGCCTGGCCAAGGCGGTCGGCGCCCGCTGCGCCGTCATGGCGTCGCTCGTCGTCTGGACGGGGGCCGTCGTGCACGCCTACGCGTTCCTGCGGACGGAGAACCAGTTCTACGCCCTGTGCGCCGTGATCGCGCTCGTCCTGGGCGGGAGCCAGGCGCTGAGCCGCTCCCTCTTCTCGCTCCTGATTCCGAAGGGGGAGGAGGCGGAATATTTCGCGCTCTACGAGGTGGGCGAGCGGGGGACCAGCTGGATCGGCCCGCTCCTCTTCGGGCTGGCGCTCCAGTTCACCGGGAGCTACCGGGTGGCCATCCTCTCGCTCGTCGCGTTCTTCGCCGCCGGATTCGTCCTGCTCGGGTTCGTCGACGTGGCGACGGGGGCGAGGGAGGCCGGAAACGATCCGTCGATCGCCTGAAGTCGCCGGCCGGAGCTGCTACTCGAACCTGGCCTACCTGCTCAAGGCCGACGCGGACGGCAACCCGGAATGGTCAAGGACCTACTCCTACCTCAACTGGTCGTACGACCCGACGACCGCCGCGGACGTGGCGGCCGACAACGGGTACGTCTTCACTTACCGCATCGGCGTCGGGAAACTCGTCAAGACGGACGCGGACGGGATCGTCCAGTGGGAAAAGAGTTATCCCGGCGGATCGCAGACTGACTCGTTCGCCGTCCAGCGGACGTCGGACAACGGCTACGTCGTCGCCAGCGGGCGGCGGTCCTCGACCGGCAGCGGCTGGGATGTCTGGATCGCACGGACGGATCCCTCGGGGAACCTGGTCTGGGAGAAGACGTTTGGCGGACCGGGAGAGGAGATGGGGCGGTCGGTGCGCGAGACGCCGGACGGGGGCTTCGTCGCCGCCGACTGGTCGAGTTCCGGAGGCACCGGGTACGACATCTACATCGTCC
>JBLNEU010000094.1:0-10916 GCA_050263015.1 Deltaproteobacteria bacterium
GCGCCAGCCCGGGGCTGGTTCTCGTCGCGCGCTGCATCGAGGACGCGATCGGAGAGGGGATGCGGGAGTACGACTTCCTGCGGGGACGGGAGCGGTACAAGTACGACCTCGGCGGCCGCGACCGGATCGTCTTCAGGGCAACCGTCCGCCTGCCGTGAACCATCTCCTCGTGTCGTACCACACGTGCCCGCTCGAAGAGCCGGGCGCGGGGCTTGCCGGGGGGATGAACGTGTTCCTGCGGGGCCTGCTGCCGGGGCTTGCGCGCCGCGGCGTCCGGACCGACGTCCTGACCCGGGGCAAGGGGACGTCGGTGGAGATCACCGCCCCCTGGCCCGGCGTCCGGATCGTCCACCTGCCGTGCGGGTGGAGGACGCCCGCGTCTCGCGAGGGGGCGCTCGACGCGCTTCCCCGGTTCGCCGCGGAGGGCCTTCGGTTCGTCTCCTCCGCGCGGACCGCCTGGGACGTCGTGTCGGCCCACTACTGGATGTCGGGAATCGCCGCCCTGCGCCTCGCGCCGCCCCGGCTTCCCCTCGTCCTGACCTATCACACCGTCGAGGCGTTGAAGGCCCGGCCGGCGCGGGCGCGGCCGGACCGTCTTTTCCTTGCGCGCATGGCGGCGGAAGAGGCCCTGGCGCGGGAGGCGGACCGCGTCGTCTGTTTCACCCGGCGAGACCTGGCGGCGACGCGGAAGGCGTTACCGCGCCTCGCGGGGAAAGGCGCGGTCATCCCCCCGGGCGTCGGCGACGCCTTCCGGCGCCGCCGGGGGCGTCCGGAGGCGCGGCGGCTTCTGCGCATCCCGCCGCGGGCGTTTCTCTTCCTCCTCGTCGCGCGGCCCGACCCCGAAAAGAACGTCCCCGGGGCGGTCGCGGCGTTTCGCGACCTGGCGCGGGACGGCTTTCGCGAAGGGCTCCTTCTCGTGGCCGGCCAGGAGCGGCCGCCGGGGGCCGTTCCGGACGGCGTCGTCTTCGCCGGCCCCGTCCCGCACGACCGGATGCCCTCGCTCTACGCGGCCGCGGACGCCGTCCTGTGCCCGTCGCTCTACGAGTCGTTCGGGCTCGTCCAGCTCGAGGCGATGGCGGCGGGCGTCCCGGTCATCGTGCCCGCCGGGGGATTCTGGGGAGACACGATCCGCCGGGAAGGCGGGGGAGTCGTCTACGATCCCCGGGGGGGCCGGGGCCTCGCGGACGCCATGGGCGCGGTGGCCCGGGATGCCGGTCTTCGGACCCGCCTGGCCGGGGAGGCGGAGCGCGCCGCCTCGGCGTTCACGTGGGAGAGGTGCACGGCGTCGTGGGCGCGGCTCCTGTCGACGCTTTCCAGGCGCGGTAGTCGGCGAGGAATTCCTCGAGCTCCCGCCGGGCCTCGTCGTCGGTGAGCTGGACGGAAGGGTGCTTCATGAAGTAGGCCGACGGCGCCGGGAGCGGCCCCGAGAGCCCCATGTCCCGCCCGAGGCGGCAGAAGCGGATCGCGTCGATCCCGACGCCGGCGCTGTTCGGCGAGTCGGTCACAGACAGCCGGAGCTCGACCTCGATGGGAAGCCCCCCGAAACCTTCCCCCTCCACGCGCAGGAAGCAGAGCTTGTTGTCCTTCTGCCAGGGAACGTAGTCGGACGGCCCGATGTGGAGGTCCTCGTCCGCGATCGGGTGCGTCAGGACCGACGCCACGGCCTCGGTCTTGGAGATCTTCTTCGACTTGAGGCGCTTCCGGTTGAGCATGTTCAGGAAGTCCGTATTTCCCCCCGTGTTCAGCTGGTACGTCCGGCGCACGCGGATCCCCCGCTCGGAAAACAGGCGCGCCAGCGCCCGGTGGACGATGGTGGCGCCGAGCTGGGATTTGACGTCGTCCCCGATCAGCGGGATCCCCCGGGCGCGGAACCGCCCCGCCCACGCCGGGTCCGAGGCGATGAACGCCGGGATGCAGTTGACGAGGCTCACCCCCGCGGCGAGGCAGATCTCCGCGTAGAACCGGGTCGCCTCCTCGGACCCCACCGGCAGGTAGTTCACGAGGATCTCCGCCCCGGAGTCGCGCAGGACGGCCTCCACGTCGCAGGGCGGCTCGCCGGAGGGGAGGAACGTCTGGCCCTCGGGATAGTCGCGCATGTGCGCGGCCACGCCGTCGAGGACCGGGGCCATCCGCACGACGGGTCCGCCGCCGGGCATGCCGGGAACGAAGGTCGGCGTGCAGTTGGGGGCCGCGAAGATCGCTTCCCTCAAGGGCCGGCCGACCTTCCTGCGGTCGATGTCGAAGGCGGCGACGATCTCGATGTCCGCGGGGCGGTACCCGCCGATGTCCAGGTTCATGAGCCCCGGGATGAAGCCGTCGTCGGGCGGCGCCCCCGCGTTCCGGTAATACTCGATTCCCTGGACGAGCGCGCTCGCGCAATTGCCGACGCCCGCCACCGCCACGCGAATCTCAGGCATTCCGCTCCTCCCCCGGGGTCGTTCCGCCGCTGCTCCTGCTGTTTGATTCCCGGCCGCCGGACGCGGTTTCGGGCGGCAGGGCGAGCGCTTCGCCGCACTTCCAGCACCGCGGGGGCGCCGAGGCGACCGCGCGCCGCTCCGCCGCGACGAAATTCTGGGTTCCGCACGCCCCGCAGGAAAGGATCATGCGCGACATTTTATCGTGATTTCGGGGGGTTTGACAAAGAAGAATGCATGAAGATAAGATGGCCCAATGCAGATCGAAAAGGGAATCGACAAGATCGTCAAGACGGTCCGCGTCATGATCCAGGACAAGCCCGGCTACCTCGGGCGGGTCGCTTCGGCGATCGGCGCCTCGGGGGGGAACATCGGGGACATCCGGCTCGTCGCCACCGGCCTCGAGTACAATACCCGCGACGTCACCGTTTTCGTCGACGACGACGCCCAGCTCGAGGCGGTCCTCGAGGCGGTCGGGAAGGTCGACGGAGTCATCATCTCGGACATCATCGACCCGGTCCTGGAGCTCCACCGGGGGGGGAAAATCGCCGTCAAGTCGCGCGTGGCGGTCGACGGCATCTCGACGATCCGGAAGATCTACACGCCCGGCGTCGCCAAGGTGTGCAAGCTCATCCAGCGCAAGCCCGACCTCGCGTACGACTACACGCACATCGGCAACACGGTGGCGATCGTGACCAACGGGACGGCGATCCTGGGGCTGGGGGACATCGGGGCGGTCCCCGGGATGCCGGTCATGGAGGGGAAGGCGGTCCTGTTCGACGCCCTCGCCGGGATCAGCGGCGTGCCGATCCTCATCCAGTCCCACGACACCGAGGAGATCATCCGGACCGTGGCCTCCATCGCGCCGTCCTTCGGCGCCATCAAGCTCGAGGACATCAAGGCCCCCGAGTGCTTCGAGATCGAGGACCGGCTCGGCGAGATGCTCGAGATCCCCGTCATGCACGACGACCAGCACGGCACGGCCGTGGTGGTCCTGGCGGCGCTTCTCAATGCGAGCAGGTACGTGGGGATGCAGATCAGGAACGACGTCGTCGGGATGGTCGGCCTCGGCGCGGCGGGAATGGGGATCTCGAAGCTCCTCATCGCCCACGGCGTCCGGAAGATGCTCGGGACCGACATCAACAAGACGGCGATGGAGATCTTCGAGAAGGGCGGGGGAAAGGCGGTCACGCTTCCCGAGATCATGGCGGGCTCCGACATCGTCATCTGCACGACGGGGGTTCCCGGGCTTCTCAAGAAGGAGATGATCAAGAAGGGGCAGGTCATCCTGGCGCTCTCCAACCCGCGGCCCGAGATCTCGCCGGACGACGCGCGCGCCGCGGGGGCCTCCTTCGCCGCCGACGGGCGGGGTGCCAACAACGCGCTGGCCTTCCCCGGCCTGTTCCGGGGCGCCCTGGACGCCCGGGCGCGCAAGATCAACAACCGGATGAAGATCGCGGCCGCCAAGACGATCAGCTCGTTCGCGGAGACGGGCGAGCTCGTGCCCTCCATCCTGAACATGGCGATGCACAAGGCCGTGGCGGAGGCGGTCGAGCGCGCGGCCTTCGAGTCGGGCGTGGCGCGCACCCGCGGGGAGGAAACGGAAGGGACCTAACGGGTCCGGCGGCGGAGCACGATGGCCGCCGCGAGGAGCGCGATCGCCGCCGCCGCGCCCGCGATGAGCGCGGCCAGGCGAACGAACGACCCCTCGCGGATGGGGATGACGACCCGCGCGATCGGGATGTCGATCGTCCGGAGGCCCGGGGAGACGTCGGGCGTCGGGATTTCGTAGGTCAGCGACACCTCGGCCGCCGCGGGCCGCGACCCGCCGGCCGGGAACGCGTGCACGATCTTCCGGGTCTCCTTCGGAGCGATCCGGTTGTCCTTCAGGATCTCGCGCCCCGCCGTGAAGACCATCTCGGGATGCGGCAGCGGCTTCCCCTTTCCGTCCCCGAGCACCCGCTCGAACACCTCCTCCTTCGTTCCGAGCACGGTCCCGGCTTCGTCGTAGACGACCGAGGCGAGCCGGATCCGGTGCGAGGGGATGCCCGACGGCGTCTTGTGGCCGACCGTGTCGTTACGGACCTGGATCGTGAGACGCGCCTCGCCGCCGGACATGGTCAGGGCGGCCTTGAGCGGGATCGCCTTCGCGAGGCGCTCCCGGGAATGGCCGCCGACCATCGCGTGGTCCAGGGGGGCCTTGCCGCCGGACGCGTCGACGAAGCCGGCATCGAAGAGCTGCGGGAGGTGGCAGAACTGGCAGTGGACGCCTTCCCCGCGGTAGAAGCTCTCCTCCCACTCGCTGTAGGTCGACAGGACGGGAAGCCCGTGTTCGTTGCGGAACTCGTGGCATCCCGCGCAGAATGTCGACGTGACGTGGAGCCCGGAAAACCGGGTCGTGTGGGGGCTCTTCCCCGGTTTCGCCGCCCGGGGACCGAACTTGATGCCGGGGCGCGCCTGGTACCGCGGGAAGTCGCCCCCGGCCGCCGCCGACTCCACGGAGTGGCAGAAGTCGCACGTCACGCCCTCCTGGGCGAAGATCGCGGTCCTGGGGTCCCCCGGCGCCAGGAGGAACCGCATCGGGTTGTGGCACCGCTCGCACGGGAGCGCCCGCCCGGGATCGCGGCGCCGGACCCGGTCGTAGGCGAGCTGGAACGCGGGGTCGGTGAAGGCGCGGGCGTGCTGCGAGCCGAGCCACGTCCTGTGGATTTCCGGGTGGCATTGCGCGCAGACCGTGGCGGACTGGTAGACGGCCTCCTCCGGCGCCCGGGGGGCTGCGGAGGCCGCATCGCCGGCGAGAAGAAGGGCGGCGGCGGCAAGGCAGGAGATCGCGCGCGGCAGGGTCGGAGTCCGTTCCACGGCGCCCATTCTATCGCGGCTCCTCCTCCCCCGTAAACGTCATTCCCCGGCGGATTCTGGTAAACTGCACCGAATGGATCCCTCACTCGCCCGCGGCGCCTCCATCGTCCTGTTCGCGTATTTCCTGGGGTCGGTCCCCTTCGGGCTCCTGGTCACCCACCTGTTCGACCGGACCGTCAACCTCCGCGAGGTCGGCTCCGGCAACATCGGGGCGACCAACGTGATGCGCGCGGTCGGGAAGGCCGGCGGCATTCTCACGCTCCTGCTCGACGCGGGGAAGGGGATCTTCGCGATGGGGCTGGCCTACATGCTCATCGACGGGCGGATCGACCACTGGCTCGCCCTGGTCGGCGGGGCCGCCTTCGTCGGGCACGTCTTCTCGATCTACACGCACTTCAGGGGAGGGAAGGGGGTGGCCACGGCGCTGGGGATCGTCCTGTTCCTGTCCCCCGTCACCGCCTTCGTCCTGATCGTCCTGTTCGTCGCCGTCGTCTACTTCACGCGCTACGTGTCGCTCGCGTCCCTCTGCGCGGCGGTGGCGCTTCCCGTCATGATGGCGCTGCTGGCGACGTCGCGCCACTACGTGACGCTGTCGCTCCTGATCGCCTTCATCGTCGTGTACACCCACCGGGAGAACATCAGGCTCCTGGTCGCGGGCCAGGAGCGCAGGTTCGGCGAGCCGCGCCCCCCCGTTCCCTGATCAGAGGAAGAAGTCGAAAGCTGCCGCGGCGATCCGCGCCGGGGAGAGCTGCGTGCGCCGGAACGCCTTCCGCGCGCCTTCCGCCGATGCCCGGGAGCGCCGGTAGAAGTCGAGATACGCCTTGAGGAGCAGCTGCTGGAGCCGGTGCCGCCGGATCTTCGGGTGGCGAAACACCAGGTGCAGCCCGTCGTACCGTTTCCAGCGCCTCGTGAAGATGCGGTTCCCGAGCTCGTCGTAGCTTGCCGTTCCCGGGTACGGCGTCAGGATCGTGAACTGGGCGATGTCGGTGTTCAGGCGGACCGCCAGCTCGATCGTCCGCAGGACGTCGTCCTTCGTCTCGTCCGGAGCGCCGAGGATGTAGCTTCCGTACACCTCGATCCCGCGGCTCCGGAGGGCGTGGATCGCCCGGGCCGCGTCGCCGGCGTCGATGTTCTTCCCCAGCCGGCTGACGGTCTCCCCCCTGGCGCTCTCGATCCCCAGGTACACCATGTAGCAGCCGCCCGCGGCCATCGCCTCGACCATGTCCGGATTCGAGAGAATCGTGTCGATCCGGGAGAAGTTCCACCACTTGAGGTCGTATCCTCCCGCGAGGATCCCTTCCGCGATCGCGATGACCCGCTTCGGCGCGAGCGTGAAGTTGTCGTCCGTGAAGAAGACCCCCCCGAATCCGTGCCGGTTGCAGACCTCGTCCAGCTCGGCGAGCACGGAGTCCGCGCTCCGCGCGCGCCAGTTGCGCCCGAAGAAGCTCGTCGCCGAGCAGAAGACGCAGCCTCCCGGGCAGCCGCGGCTGGTCACGACCGGGGTCGACGGACGGCCCGCCATGGTCGCGCGGTACAGCCGCAGGTCGACGAGGTGCCTCGCCGGAAACGGGAGCGCCTCGACGTCGACCGGCGGGGCGGGAGCCGTTGCGACGGAGCGGCCGTCGCGACGGAAGATGATCCCGGGAACGGTCGACGGGTCGCCTCCGGCTTCGAGCGTCTTCGCGAGGCGGGGCATGATCGTGTCCCCCTCGCCGCGGACGATGAAGGAGACGTCGCCGGACTCCAGCAGCGCGTCGGGCTCGAACTGCGCGTGCGGTCCCCCGACGACGACCCGTTTCCCGGCCCGCGCCGCCGCCGCGGCGATCCGCGCGGCCTTCGCGATCCGGGTCGTGTCGGACGTGATGCCCACGACGTCCGCCCACGCGAAGTCCCCGCGGGTCGGCGCGCTCTCGCGGAAATCCATGTCCCGGACGCGGACCTGGTGGCCCGCCTGCTCCATGCTCGCCGCGATGGAGAGGAGTCCCATCGGCGGCGGGGAGAGGCCGCAGAGCGAGTAGACCGAGATGGATCCGGGATTGACGAGGAGAACCTTCACAGCAGCTTCCTGAGGGCGCGGTCGCGGGCGCGGTCGGCCTTCTTCATCCGGTGCCCCTCGCCCTTCTTCCGCGGCCCGCGGTCGGTGCCGTCCGCGCCGCCGTCGTCGGTCCCCTTCAATGCGGCCATCCGCCGCGCCTCGAGGCGCTCCGCGAATTCCGGGCAGGAGACGACGGTCACCGCGCGCGCGGACAAGGTTCCGGCCAGCCCCCGGTCGGACGTCACGACGACGAGGCCGGCCGGGGCATCCCGGGCGACCTCGCGGATCACGTCGTCGGCGGTCTCGCGGGCCGAGGCATACACGGCGGTTCCCCCCTTGAACGCCGCCCGGCTCCGCTCCGGCCGTCCCGCCCCCCGCCCGTCGAAGACGACCGTCAGGCGGAACCCCTTCGCGCGGGCGTACCCCGCGAGCAGGGCGCAAAGCTCCGCCCGCCCCGCCTCGCCGGCCGGATCCTCCGACAGGAAAAGGGCTCCCGACCGGGCGAGGTTGTAGCCGTCGACGACGAGGTGCGCGCCCACGCTACTTCCCGAAATCGACCTTCGGGACTTCCCTCGCCCGCGACTCGGCCTCGAAGAACGCCCGGTTCCGGAAACCGCCGAGCCCGGCGACCAGGCTGCCGGGGAACACGGCGATCGACTTGTTGTACGCGCTCACCGCCTCGTTGTAGCGCATCCGCTCCACGGCGATCCGGTTCTCCGCGCCCGCAAGCTCGTCCATGAGCCGGATGAACGTCTGGTCGGCCTTGAGCTGCGGATAGTTCTCCACGATCGCAAGCAGCCGCGACAGGGCGGAAGTGACTTCCGCGTTCGCCGTCATGGCGTCCTCCGGGGTCCGCGCCCCGGCGAGCTTCGCCCGGGCGTTGGCCACGTTCTCGAAAATCTCCTTCTCGTGGGCGGCGTACCCCTTGACCGACTGGACGAGGTTGGGGATGAGGTCCGCCCGCCGCTGGAGCACGTTCTGCACCTGCCCCCACTTCTCGTCGACCGTCACGTTGTTGCGCACGATCCTGTTGTAGATGCCGACCCCCGTGAAGACGGCCAGGGCCGCGACGACCGCCACGACGATCCAGGACTTTTTCATCGGTTTCCTCCAATCGGACTTTTTGTCACCAACCGCCTCCGGCGCCGCCCCCCCCCGACGACCCGCCGCCGAATCCTCCGAACCCCCCGCCTCCGAATCCGCCCCCTCCGAACCCGCCGGTGTACCAGCCCCCCCCTCCCCGCCGGGAGGCGCCGAACGGCCCGGCGAAGAGGGAGCGCACGACGAGGAACCCCACGGCGAGCGCGAAGAGGAGCAGCGAAACGGGGAGCCCGCCGCGCCGCCGTTTCTTCCCCGCCGCGTCTTCCGTGCCCGCGCCGAGGACGTGCCCGACGGCCGCCACGCCGAGGTAGATCCCCTCCCCGTACTGCTTCTGACGGAACGCGGGGAGCATCACCGTGTCCCGGATCTCGCCGACCTTGCCGTCGGGAAGGACCCCCTCCACGCCGTAGCCCGTGGCGATCCAGATCTTCCGGTCGTCGACGGCGACGAGGACGAGGACGCCGTTGTCCTTCCCCTTCTTGCCGATCTTCCACCGGTCGAAGACTTCCTGGGCGTACTGCTGGGCGTGGAGCGGCCCGGTCGTCCGGACGGTGAGGACGGCGACCTCCGCCGTCGTCTTCCGTTCGATCTCGCGGCAGAGCGCCTCGGTCTTCCCGGCCCATTCCCCCATCGCCCCGGCGGCGTCGGTGACATATCCGAGGTGCTCCGGGAGGGCGTCCGCGGCGTCCGCGGAAAGCGCCGGCAGGCACAGGAGCAGGAGGACGGCGGCGAGCGCCCGCGTCGCGCGGCGCGGCATGGCGGCGGGACGACCCACTACCCGTCGTCGCCCGCCGGGAAGCGGTCGGACAGGGCGCACAGCCGGGCGGCCTCCTCGAGATAGGGGAGAAAGATCTCTTCCGCGCGTGACGGGCTCATCGCCCCGGCCTTCCTCGCGACGACGGCCTCCCGGACCGAGTGCAGCGAAACGGCGAACCTCTTCTCGATCTCGGCGACGACCTCCTCCTTGTCATGCGGGGGGACCGACGGAGGGGCGCCCGGCCGCCGGTCCGCGAGGAGGAGGAGCCCCCGGGCCACGGACACCAGGGGGCCGACGGTCGAAAGGATGAGCTGAGCCAGCTCCTTCCTGCCGAACGTCTGCATGTACATCCGACGCAGCGCGAGGAGCTTCCCCTTGAGCTCGAACTCGACCTGGTGCCGCAGGTTCCTCGTCGTGATCGCGAGCTCCGCGACCACGTCCCTGCCCGCGAGCACCCTGCGCTTCTCGGCCATCCCCAGGAACTCCAGCGGGAAAACGTCCGCCGATTCGCGCAGGAACGCCTCCGTGAGGATCGGGGGGGCGGGGATCCCCCGGCGGGCGAACCGGTGGGCGACGTCGCGATACCCCTGGAGCGCCGCCCTCGAAAGCTCCCGGACGACGATGAGCACGGCCGCCTCGGCCCCCGGCGCCGGTTCTTCCCCCGCGTGGGCGCCGTAGACGGTGAGCGAGACGAGGTCGTCGCCGAAGATCCGTTCCACCTCCCCGCGGTATTCGTCGAGCAGGCTTGCGCGCACGGCCCTTCCTCCGTCTGCCCAAACGGCAGGCACGTCCTGTCTGCTTCTTGGGCAGACATTCTAGCACCCGGGCCGGGGGGGCGTCATCGCCGCGGTGGGCTTGCGCGGAAAGCCGCCCGGAAGGACTGGCGATTCCCGCGTCCGATTCGCGGTCGCGGGCCGGCGGCCCTCGCCTGGTACGGCCCTTGCTCTACCCGGGCCGGGAGGTGACCCATGAAAAAGATCGAGGCCATCATCAAGCCGTTCAAGCTCGACGAGGTCAAGGAATCCCTGAACGACATCGGCATCCAGGGGATCACGGTGTCCGAGGTCAAGGGATTCGGCCGCCAGAAGGGGCACACGGAGCTCTACCGCGGCGCCGAATACGTCGTCGACTTCCTCCCCAAGATCAAGCTCGAGATCATCGTGCCGGACAACCTCGTGGCGCAGGTGGTGGAGACGGTCGAGAAGTCCGCGCGCACGGGGCGGATCGGCGACGGCAAGATCTTCGTCACGAACGTGGAAGAGGTCGTCCGCATTCGCACGGGCGAGCGCGGCTCCGACGCCATCTGAAGTTCCGCCGCATCGGCTTTATCACCTCAAGGAGGTTCACATGACCCCGAAGGAAGTGCTCGAGTTCGCGAAGGGCAGGAAGATCGAGATGGTCGATCTCAAGTTCATGGATTTCATCGGGACATGGCAGCACTTCGCCGTGCCCATCTACGAGCTGAAGGACGACGCGTTCGAGGAGGGGTTCGGCTTCGACGGCTCGAGCATCCGCGGCTGGCAGCCGATCCACGCCTCCGACATGCTCGTCATCCCGGACGCCGACACCGCGATCGTCGACCCGTTCATCGCCCGGCCCACGCTGTCCCTCATCTGCAACATCGTGGATCCGATCACGAAGGAGAACTACTCCCGCGACCCGCGCAACATCGCGCGGAAGGCCGAGGCGTACCTCAAGTCCACCGGGATCGCCGACCAGGCGTACTTCGGCCCCGAGGCCGAGTTCTTCA
>JBLNEU010000095.1:0-2673 GCA_050263015.1 Deltaproteobacteria bacterium
GTGATCGTGTAGCCGCTGGGGCTCATGAGCGGCGACACCAGGAGCAGCGTGAGCGCGGGCGCCAGCGGGACACCCGAGGAGACGAGCGAGACGAAGATCGGGATCGACCCGCAGGAGCACAGCGGGGAGATCGTCCCGACGAGGACCGCCGCCGGGATGGCCAGCGCGCCGAACGTCCCGAGGGCGTCGCGCATCCGGACGTGGAGGCGGAACGTCCGGATGACCGCCCCGATCGCCACGCCGAGGAAGAAGTACGGCGCGACGTGCCACAGCTCGCCGGCGAACATCCGCCCCAGCGCGGAAAGCTCGGCCCCCGCCCCGGTCACGCCGCCCTCCTCTTGGCAAGGCCCGCCGCGAGGAAGAAGATCCACCCGCACAGGACCGCGATCTTGCCGGCGGCGGTGACGCCCGCCGGGGACGAGCCGATTCCGAGGGGGACGGACAGCCCCGCGGCCGCCAGCATCCCCGCCACCGCGGCCGCCGCGTCGAGGTCCCCGGTCGAGGCGAGGACGAGCTGCCGGAACGGGCAGCCCGCGAGGAGGATCGCGCCGAAGCCGACCATCGCCATCGCAAGGAACGACCAGAACAGGTCCGTGTGCGCCCCCGGCTCGAGCGACAGCGTCGGCAGGAAGGAGCCCGACACGACGTTGAGAAGAACCGCGACGGCCAGGAAGGCGACCGTCCCCGCCCCGTCGCGGAAGTCCCGGGCCAGGGCGGCGTTCCGGATGCTCGCGGTGACGCAGAAGCGGCTGCGCTGCCCAACCGCCCCGAAGAGGAGCCCCGCGGCCGCGGCGACCGCGAAGGGGGCGTGCCGCGCCTCCTCGCCCGGTGACGCCGGCGCGAACGCCCCCGCCCCCGCGGACGACGCGAGCAGGAGCAGGAACGCCGCTGCGGGAAGGACGAACCCCGCCGGCTCGGGAAGCGCCCTCTTGGCCCGCAGGGCGAAGCCGTCCGCTAGAAACGGGAGGGCGAGCACGACGCCCGCGGCGAGGCCCGCCAGCCCGGCAAGCCCGGCGGCGCCGCCCCCGGCCGTCCGCAGAAGCGCCTTGATGGGGCACCCGATGAAGACCTCGCACCCGAGGAGCAGGAACGCCCCGCCCGCGAAGTGGAAGACGGGCGAACCGCCCCCCCGGACGCGGAACTCCCGCGACGCGAAGGCGGCGAAGAAGGCGCCGAGGACGATCCCGAGGAGCTCGGGGCGCAGGTAGCTCTGCGACGCGCTCCCGTGCAGCCCGACGGCGCCGGCGACGTTGACGAGAAAGCAGGAGCCGCACAGCCCGGTGGCCGCCGGGTTGCCGAGCGCCGTGACACCCGCGGCGGCCGCGGCGAACAGCCCCCCCAGCGCCGCGAGGGCCCATCCGGATTCGGGATAGGCGACGAGGCGGCGGATCATCCGCACCCCCCGTACATGCGGCGGAAGATGAATGCCGCGTCGTCCCGCGCCGAGGGCCCGGCCGCGATCCGGCCGTTTTTCATCCCCGCGATCCACCCTTTGAGCTTCCCCTCGAACGCCGCCCCGAGGTACCCGGGCGACCGGCTGTCCACGCAGCGCGGGTCGCTCGCGACGGCGGCGCGGTAGTGCGAGAGGGCCGCCGCCACGTCGCCGCGCTTCTCGGCGGAGATGGCCAGCGCGACGCTGTCGGCCGTGGAGAGCGCCGCCGCCGTCGCGGGCGCCACCGCCATGCCCGCCGAAGCGCCCGTGCCGGAAACGCCGCCCGAGACGCCCACGCGGACCGCCGCCGCGCCCGCCAGCGCGATCAGCGCCGCGCCGAGGGCCGAGAGCCGCTTTCCCGACAGGAACGCCATCGCGCCGCCTCTCAATACTTCTCGTAAGGGGGGAGGTTGGCGCCCCGCGCCATCCGCCGCAGGACATCGAACTCGCGGTCCCCGGCCGGCACGTACCCCTTCACCCCGTCCCGCCTCAACACGTTGAGCCGCTCTCCGTCCACCGCGGCGAAGTCCGCTTCCGAGAGGCGCAGAAGCGCCTCGCGGACCCGCCCCGCCGTCGTCGCGTCGACGTGCGGGAGCGCGAAGACCGTGCAGTTCGGCACCGGCTCCGACGCCGCGACGACCCGGAAGTCCGTCGCCCGAACCTTCCCCTCGGCCTCCATCCGCTCGATGTCCCCGACTTTGACGGCCCCCGCGTCCACGGCGCCGTAGAGGACCGCATAGACCACCTTTTCGTGCTGCCAGGCGCCGGGGAGGAACGAGTACCGTCCGAGCGCCTTTTCCGGGTCGAGCCCGGCCCTGAGCATTGTGTCGTACTGCGCGAGGTACCCGCCGGGCGACAGGACGGGCCCGAAGACCATCGACCGGCCTTTGAGATCCGCGAGCGTCCTGACCGGCGAGCCGGCGCGCACGACGATCAGCCCCCCGGTATCCTTGCCCGTGTCCCTCTTGACCTCCCGGGCGAGCACCGCCGCCCCGGACTTCTCCTTCACGTTGACGTAGATGTAGCCGTTGGCCTGGCCGACGTCGAACTCCTTTTTCGCCGCCCGCTCGACGAAGTCGAAGGTGTCGAGGTGGACCGCCGCGACCGGCCTGCCGAGCTTCTTCTCGAGGTACGCCCGCAGCGGCGCGAAGCGCTCTCGGTTCTCCTCGAGGGAGTTGCACACCTGGAACGCCACGCGCAGGGGCGGCAGCGGCGGCTTGAGCGCCCCCTTGACGACCACG
>JBLNEU010000096.1:0-5350 GCA_050263015.1 Deltaproteobacteria bacterium
CCCTGCCCGTAGAGCCGCGCGCACCGCGCGGGCGACATCCCGAGCCGGTGCGCCAGGCGCAGGCCCCACATGAGAAGGATGGTGCGCACCGGACCGCGGCTCTCCCAGCGCCTCGCCGAGGTCACGACCCGGACCGGGAGAAGCGCCGTTCGCCATCGCCTGCCGAGCATGCGGGACAGTTCCACGTCCTCCATCAGGGGGATCTCCGGGTAGCCGCCCATCTCCTCGAAGGTCCGCCGCGCGACGAAGATACCCTGGTCGCCCGTGTACGCCCGCAGCAGCCGGGCGCGGGCGTTGATCATCCGTGCGGTCAGCCGCAGGAGCGTCCTTCGCGCCGACGAAGCGTCCCGCGAAAGCCCGAGGCGCACCGCAAATCCCCCCCCGGCGATCCCGTCCTCCGCGACCGCCTTGCGGACCGCCCCGATCGCGGCGGGCGGGAGAAGCGTGTCCGCGTGGAGAAACAGGAGAACGTCTCCCGAGGAGGCCCGCGCCCCCGCGTTCATCTGCGCCGCCCGCCCCCGGGGCGCGACGACCACGACGTCGGCCAGCATCCGGGCCGCCTCGGCCGTCCCGTCCTCGCTGCCCCCGTCCGAAACGACCACCTCGTCGGCCCCCGCGTCCCGGGCGGACCGGATGGCGGCGGCGATGCACTCCGCCTCGTTCAGGGCGGGGATGACGACCGACACCGTCGGCATTTCAGCTCCGGTCCGGTCGCGGGGTCTCCGCCGGCGCTTCCCCGCGAAGCCGCTTCACGGCGGCAGGGAGAAAGAAAGAGAGGACGAGCAGGGCCGCGGGAGCCAGGACGTCGAAGCGGAGCAGGTCGGAGGGGACGCGGTAGGCGGCAGCGATCTCCTTGAGACTTCCGAAGAAGAACGAGAGGATCACGACCGCCGGCAAGGTTCCGAGGACGGTCCCCCAGAAGTAGTCGCGGAACCGGATGCTCGTCGCGCCGGCCGCGTAGTTGAGCACGATGAAGGGGAACCAGACGATCCGCAGGTAGAAGACGACCGGGAATCCGTGCCGCTCCGCCTTACGGTCCAGGTCGCCGAGCCGCCCGGTCAGGAACGATTTCGCCAGGTCCCTGAGGAAGTAGCGCCCCAGGAAAAAGGCGAGCGACGCCCCGAGCGCGACGCCGGCGACGTTGACTGCCGGGCCCGCGTATTTCCCGAAGATCAGCGAGCCCGCGACCGAGAACGGGGTGGCGGGGAGCGCGAGGGTCCCGAGGCCGTAGATGACGACGAAGACGGCGGGGCCGAAGATCCCGGCGGCGCGGACCGCCCGGTCGATCCGTTCCACGAACTCCTTCCGCCCCTCCGGCGACAGGAGCCGTTCCCCGAACGGCGTGAACAGGAGGACGTAGGCCGCGGCGCCGACGAAGGCGACGAAGACGCCGAATTTGGCGATTTTCCGGACGTTCCCGGTCAAGAGGCGCTCCCGGCTCCGATTCTACCCCGAAAAGTCCAGGGACGTTCTTGAACTTTTCGCAAAGTAGAGGGACGTTGTTGAGCTTTTCGAAAAGTTCAAGAACGTCCCTATGCTTTTCAGTGCGTTGCCGCGCTCCGCGCGAACGGGGTATCCTGAAGAAGCGATGAAGTTCTCGACCGTCATCGTCGGCCTCGGGGCGCGACTGTTCACGTGGAACCGGCCCCTCCTGGAGTTCTGGGCGCGGCACGCGAAGGTGATCGCCCACGCGGACACGCCGTGGACGCCGCTGCGGAGGGAGCCGGGCGCGTGCACCGTCGCGCTCGTAACGACCGCCGGAGTCCACCTTGCTTCCGACGCGCCGTTCGACATGGACGACCGGAGGGGGGACCCCTCCTTCCGGGAGATCCCCTCGGACGCCCCGGCCGGCCGCCTCGTCGTGACCCACGACTATTACGACCACCGCGACGCGGATCGGGACGTCAACGTGGTCTTTCCGGTCGACCGGCTCAGGGAGCTCGCCGGGAGCGGGGAGATCGGCAGGGCGGCGCCGTTCCATTATTCCTTCATGGGGCACGTGACGGGGCCGCACGTCGCCACGCTCCGCGACGCGACGTCCCGCGAGGTCGCCCGGCGGCTCCGCGGGGCGGGAGTCGACCTCGTCCTCCTCTCTCCCGCCTGAGGTCACTGCCACCAGTCCGTGGGGCTGGTCCAGAGGGCGATCGAGGAGGCGGGGGTCGCGACGATCTCGGTCACGATGCTGCCCGCCGTGACCCGGAAAGTCCGCGTTCCCCGCGCCGTCCACGTCGCCTTTCCCCTGGGGCATCCCTTCGGGTTTCCGGGGGAAACGTTTCGCCAGCGGGAAATCCTCTCGCGGATGGTGCGCGAGGCCGCGGCGATCCGGGAGCCGGGGACGATCGTCGATCTCGGGTAGGCCAGCATCAGACGGAGGCCAAGATGAAATTCCCGCATCTCTCGATCCGCGACCGGGGGCTCCAGTTCAAGCTCACGATCGTCATGATCATCCTGTTCGCCTGCACGCTGGGGTCGGTCTTCATTCCCTACGTCTGGGGCCGCGAGAGTCTCAAGAACGATCTCGAGAAGAGCTTCCTCGACCTGTCCAACGCCATCCGGGTGAGCGTCGACCAGCTCACCGCCCCCGCGGCCTCGGACGAGGACCGCCTGCGCGGCTACGTCGATTCGCTGAGGAAAAGCGGAATCCGGGAGGTGTCGATCGTCGGCGAGGACATGGGGGTCATCGACAGCACGGACCCGAGGGCCATCGGCAAGATGGCCCGGATCAAGCTCCCGCCGGAGAAGCTGATCATCAACGCCACCTTCGGGGACGAGCCCGGGGAGGGAGAGGAGAAGATCCAGTCGAAGGACCTCGTGATCCCCGTGACGGTCGGGGGCGACACGCTCGGCTTCATCCACGTCCGGATGCGGATCGACGACTTCACCGAGACGATCAGGAAGAACCTGTACCTGCGGTTCTTCAGCACCCTCGTCATCTTCTCCGGGGGGCTCGTGCTCGCGGTCGGCATCTCGGCCCATTACGTCCGGCCCCTGGAGAAGCTGGCCCACGCCGCGGAGCACGTGGCGGCCGGCGACCTCTCCCAGGAGTTGCCCGTGCGGGGCCAGGACGAGGTGGGACGCCTGACCCGCTCGTTCAACGAGATGATCGCGCGGCTGCGCCAGAACCGGGAACTCGAGGAGAAGGTCCGGGAGTCCCAGTACCTCACCCAGCTCGGCCGCCTTTCGTCGGGGCTGGCGCACGAGATCCGCAACCCCCTGAACTTCATCGGGCTGGCGATCGATCACCTGGACGGCCTCACGAACGGCGGCGCGCCGGGCCTCGCGGCGGAGAAGGAGCAGGTCATCGGGCGGATCAAGGAGGAGGTCCGGAAGCTCAACGACCTCGTCACGAACTTCGTCACCTACGGGCGCCCCCCGGCGCCGCAGCGGACGGCGGTCATGATCCCGGAGATCGTCGAAAGCGTCCTCGGCATGGCGGCGGAGCGGATTCGGAATCAGCGGATCCGGTGCGTCCGCGATTTCGCGGAATCCCCGCCGCTCGCGGTGGACCCCGACATGATGCGCCGGGCCCTCCTCAATCTCGTGGGGAACGCGATCGACGCCATGCCGGAGGGGGGAGAGCTGCGCGTCGCGGCCGGTCCGGTCCCCGGCGGTCGCTACGCCCTGACGATCGCGGACACCGGGGTCGGGATCCCGCCGCAGGACCACGAGAAGATCTTCCAGCCGTATTTCACGACGAAGAGCTCCGGGCTGGGGCTCGGGCTCGTCCTCACCCGGAAGATCGTCGAAGCCCACGGCGGGGAAATCGTGGTAGATTCGGAGCCGGGGAGGGGGACGCGGATCAAGGTCTTTCTCCCGGGGGCGGCCGCGGCGTGACCGGAACCATCCTCGTCGTAGACGACGAGCGGAACCAGCGCGAGATCCTCGGTTCGATCCTCAGGAGCGAGGGGTACGCCCCGATCCTCGCCGGGAGCGGGCAGGACGCGGTCCGGGCCTTCGAGAAGGACCCCGTCGACCTCGTGATCACCGACCTCGTGATGCCGGGAATGACGGGGGAGGAGCTGATCGACGCCGTCCACGCGCGCAGCCCGTCCGTCCCCATCATCCTGACGAGCGCCTACGGCACGATCCAGACGGCGGTCGACGCCCTGAAGAAGGGGGCCTACTACTACTTCGAAAAGCCCGTGGACCGCGCGCGCCTTCTCGTCATCATCGAGCGCGCGCTCGAGACGGTCCGTCTGCGGGAATCGCACCGGGCGCTCTCCGAGCGGCTGTTTCCGGGCGCCGCCTCGATCATCGGCGAACATCCGTCCATCCGGGAGATCAAGCGGATCCTCCCCCGGATCGCGAGGAGCGACACGACCGTCCTCATCACCGGCGAGAGCGGGACGGGCAAGGAGGTGATCGCCCGGAACATCCACGCCATGAGCGGACGCAGCGGGGCGCCGTTCCTCGCGGTCAACTGCGCTTCCCTCCCGGAGAACCTGTTCGAGAGCGAGCTGTTCGGCCACGAGAAGGGAGCGTTCACCGGGGCGCACAGGCGCGAGATCGGCCTGTTCGAAACCGTCCAGGGGGGAACCCTCTTCCTCGACGAGATCGCGGAGGTCAAGCCCGAGATCCAGGCGAAGCTGCTTCGGGCGCTCCAGGAAGGCGAGATCCGGCGCGTCGGCGGGAAGGAGAACATCCGGGTCGACACCCGGATCGTGGCGGCGACGAACCGCGGCCTCGAGGAAGCGGTCAAGGAGGGGAAATTCAGGGCGGACCTCTTCTACCGGCTGAACATCCTCAAGCTGTCCGTTCCCCCGCTGCGCGAGCGGATCTCGGACATCGCCGCCCTGGCCGCGCATTTTCTCGCGAAGCACGGCGACAAGGGGGTCCCGCCGGTGCGGGAGATCTCCCGCGACGCGATGCGGCTCATGCTCCGTTATCCCTGGCCGGGGAACATCCGGGAGCTCTCCTCGGCCGTCGAACGCGCGGTGGTTCTCGCCGAGAGCGGAACGATCGGTCCCGCGGAGCTTCCGCCGGAACTCCGGGAGGAGGCGGGGGCGTCCGTCTCGAGGATGCCCGAGCTGCCCGCCCAGGGGATCGACTTCGAGAGGTTCGAGGAGAGCCTCCTCCGTCAGGCCGCGGAGCGGTCGGGAGGCGTCCACACGAAGGGCGCGGACCTCCTCCGGATGAGCTACAAGACGTACATATACCGGCTCAAGAAATTCGGCATCATTCCGCTTTGAGCGGGTTCCCCCGCCCCGCCCGCGCCATCTTCCCCAAATGAGGAAACCGTCCCCCAAATGGGGCGCGCCGCTTCGCCCTTCGTGACCGCCGTTATCACATCTGCCTGATTTTATTTTGAAAAATATCTCAACGGGCTTGGCACCGTTCTTGGATGGATACG
>JBLNEU010000097.1:0-7268 GCA_050263015.1 Deltaproteobacteria bacterium
GCGGGCGACGCGCGACGGCATCCTCGTCAAGGGTGCGCGCCACCTCGAGGCGCTCGGGACGGTACGGGCCGTGGCGTTCGACAAGACGGGAACGCTGACGGGCGGCAAGCTCAAGGTGACCCGCGTCCGGGCGGCGGGCGGCGCGACCGAAGCCGACGTCGTCCGACTCGCCGGGGCGGTGGAGGCAGGGTCGGCCCACCCGGCGGCCGAGGCGGTGCGGCACGAGGCCAGACGCCGGGGACTCGCCCGGGCGGCCCGCGGAACGCTCGCGCGCACCTTCGAGGTGATCGAAGGACGCGGAATCTCCGCGGAAGTCGAGGGGGAGCGGGTCTACGTCGGCAACCGGCGGCTCTTCGAGGAAATGGGCAACGTCACGCCCGACATGGACGCCATGCTCGCGGCAAGCGGCGAGACGTCGACCCGCACGGTCTCGCTCGTCGGAACCGCCCGCGGCGTGGCCGGCATCCTCGAGATGGAGGACGCTATACGCCCCGAGGCGCCGGAGGCCGTCAGGTCCCTGCGGAAGCTGGGCGTCTCGCACATCGTGATGCTGACCGGGGACCGGGCGGACGTGGCGAAGGCGGCGGGCGCCGCCGTCGGCATCGACGATATCCTCCCCGGGCTTCTGCCGGACGACAAGCTGGTCAAGGTCCGGGAGCTCGTCGCCGCCCACGGCGCCGTGGCGATGGTCGGGGACGGCGTGAACGACGCGCCCGCGCTGGCGCTCTCCTCCGTGGGCATCGCGATGGGGGCGGCGGGGTCGCCGGCGGCGATCGAGACCGCCGACGTGGCGCTGATGGCCGAGGATCTCCGCAGGATCCCCGCGGCCATCGTCCTTGGGAGGCAGATGGTGTCGGTGGTGCGGCAGAACGTGGCCTCGGCCCTTCTCATCAAGGCGGCGTTCCTGCTGGCCGCGACGGCGGGGTACGCCACCCTGTGGATGGCGGTGGCGGCCGACATGGGGACCTCCCTTCTCGTCATCTTCAACGGGCTGCGGCTCCTGTCGCGCAACGGGAGCGCCGCGTGACCGGGACCGGGACCCGGACCCGGCTCCACCGGAACATCGTCGCGCTCGGGTTCGTCAGTCTTCTCACGGACCTCTCCAGCGAGATGATCTATCCGCTGCTCCCGGTCTTCCTCACGGCGGTGCTGGGCGCGGGCCCCGCCGCCCTCGGGATCATCGAGGGGGTGGCGGAGACGACGGCGAGTCTCCTGAAGCTTTTCTCGGGCGTCTGGTCGGACCGGGTCGGGAAGAAGAAGCCGCTGGTAGTAGCGGGCTACGCGCTCTCCACGGTGGCCCGGCCGCTCGTCGGGGTCGCCGCCGCGTGGGGGCACGTCCTGGCGATCCGGTTCGCCGACCGGATCGGCAAGGGCGTGCGGACCTCGCCCCGCGACGCGCTGGTCGCGGCCTCCGTCGCGGCGGAAGACCGGGGACGGGCTTTCGGGCTCCAGCGGGCGATGGATCACCTCGGCGCGGTCCTCGGACCGCTGGCCGCGTTCCTTCTCATGGCCGGCGCGGGACTCTCCTACCGGCCGGTCTTCCTGCTCTCCGTGATCCCGGGGCTGGCCGCCGTCGCGACGCTCATGTTCTTCGTCCGCGAGCCGGGAGTACCGCCCCCGGCCCACGCGGGCGGCCGTCTCCGGGACGGAGGGCTGCCGCCCGAGTTCCGCCGGTACCTGCTGATCGTGTGCCTGTTCACCCTGGGAAACGCGAGCGACGCATTCCTGATCCTCAGGGCGGTGGACGCGGGCGTCCCCGCGGCCTACGTGCCGCTGCTCTGGGGCGCGTTCCATGTCGTCAAGTCGTCACTCGCCACGCCGGCGGGAATACTCTCCGACCGGTGGAGCCGCAAAACGCTGATCGTGGGGGGATGGCTCGTCTACGCGGCGTGCTACGGCGCCTGGGCATTCGCCAGCGGCCCGGCGTCGGTCGTCGGGCTTTTCCTCGCCTACGGCCTCTTCGCAGCGGCCACGGAAGGGGCCGAGCGCGCGTTCGTCGCCGACTTCGTCCCCGCGGAGCGGCGCGGGACCGCTTTCGGCTGGTTCCACCTCGCCGTGGGGCTCTCGGCCCTTCCGGCGAGCGTCATGTTCGGGATTCTCTGGAGCCGTTTCGGCGCGCCGGCCGCCTTCGGCGTCAGCGCGTGCCTGGCCCTGGCCGCGTCCGGCCTGCTCGTCCTGCTCCCCGCGCCCGGGATCAGCCGCCCCAGCGCGCCGTCGGCAGGCAGCCGGGCTCCTGGATCACCTTGAGGACGAACGGCCGCCGGCGCCCCGGCAATCCGCCGAACCGCAGGTCGGAGAAGGTCAGGATGGTCCCCGGACCGGCCTGGGACATCTGCACCACCGGGAAGCGCGCGAACCACAGGTAGGTGCGCACGTCCGGCAGGGTCTCCACCGCCTTCACCTCGGGGACGTCGCAGCCCCGAACGACGCGCTGTTTCCAGTCCACCCGGCCCGCGAACGGGTCCACGTCGGCGCGCAGGTACGTCCTTCCGTCGTCCACGAAGCCGCTCCAAGAAAGGGGACCCGCCGGGAACGGATAGCGGCCCGGCGCGTCCGGGATCGGCAGTTTCGGCAGCGCGTCCGCCGTGTCGCCGGCCCACGCCTCCGCCACGAGCGGGATCGACGCCAGCCGCTTCCCCAAGTCGATCTCGGTCAGCCGCGGCAGCGCCGCGACGGCGACGACGGGAACCCCGCTGCGTTCCGCCGCCGTCCGCATCAGGTCTTCGGCCCGCAGGTGAAGGACGGCCGCGAACCCCACGTACGTCGCCAGTACCGCCAGCGCCGCCCGCGCCATCGCGGGTCGGATGCACCGCGACAGCCAGATCCCCCCGACGACGATCCCCGTGAAGACGAGGTCGACGATGAAGAGGAGGTCGAAGGAAACCCGGGTGTCCGAAAACGGCTGGAATATCTGCGTTCCGTACGAGGTGATGAGGTCGAGGGCGATGTGGGAGAGCTGGCCGACGAGGGTCAGCAGATACAGTTTCTTCGCTTCCTTCCATTTCCCGAACCGGTAGAACAGGAGAGCGACGACGAGCGAGGAAACCGCGACCCCGGCGAAGGAGTGGGAGATCCCCCGGTGGAACCGGACGGCGGCCTCGCTGCCGAGGAGGCTCGCCACGTGATCGGCGTCGGGGAGGACCGATCCGAGGACGACCGCGGCGGTCGCCGTCTTCCTGCCTTCTTCCTGGGGGACCGCCCGGGCGATGAGCCACCCGGTCAAACCGTGGGTTACCGTATCCATAATAGTTCCGTATTATACCATCCCGACCCGGGCGACCGCCGCAAATGGCGAGAACCGCCCTCGGGCCTATATCATCGTCCTGGGGTCGAGTATCCTCTCGATCTCCTTTTCGGAGAGGACCTCCTTCTTCTTGAGAAGATTCCTGATCGTCTCTCCCGAGTGGAACGCCTCGTGGGCGAGCGCCGCGGCCCGGTCGTACCCGATCTTGACCGCGAGCGGCGTGACCATCGCGAGACTCTGCTCGATGAGCTCTTCGCACCGCTTCCGGTCCGGAGCGATCCCCGCGACGCACCGCTTCGCGAGCAGGCGCGTCGCCGCCGTCAGGATCCCGATCGACTCGAGGAGGTTCTTCGCCATCACCGGGAGCATGACGTTGAGCTCGAGCACGCCGAGCGAGCCGCCGACGGTCACGGCGGCGTCGTTCCCGATCACCTGCGCCGCGACCTGGATCGCCGTCTCGAGGATGACCGGGTTGACCTTCCCCGGCATGATCGAGGAGCCGGGCTGCAGCGACGGGAGGGCGATCTCCCCGATGCCGCAGCGCGGCCCCGAGGACAAAAGGCGCAGGTCGTGGGAGATCTTCATGACCGAGGCGGCCACGGTTTTCAACGCCCCGCTCGCGTGGACCAGCGGATCCTGCGCGCCCATCGCCTCGAACCGGTTCTCGGCGGGCCGGAACGGGATCCCCGTGGCCCGGGCGATCTCGGCGATCGTCCGCGCGGCGAACTCCGGGTGGGCGTTCAAGCCCGTCCCGACGGCGGTGCCGCCCAGGGGGAGCTCCTCGAGGTCGGCGAACGTAGCACGCACGCGCCGGACCCCGTGGTCGATCTGCGACGCGTAGCCCGAGAATTCCTGCCCGAGGGTGACCGGCACGGCGTCCTGGAGGTGGGTCCGGCCGATCTTCAGGATGTCCGAGAACTCCCGCGCCTTGCCCGCGAGCGCGTCCCGCAGGGCCGCAAGGGCCGGCAGGAGCGCGTCCGAAAGCTCGCGCCTCGCCGCGATCCGGATCGCCGACGGGATCACGTCGTTGCTGGACTGGCACCGGTTGACGTGGTCGTTCGGGTGGACCGGGGCGTTGCTCCCGAGCGGTTTTCCCAGGAGCTCGTTGGCCCGGTTGGCGAGCACCTCGTTCACGTTCATGTTGGTCGAGGTTCCCGACCCCGTCTGGAACACGTCGACCACGAATTCGCCGTCGAACTTCCCTTCCAGCGTCTCCCGCGCGGCGCGCGAGATCGCCTCGGCGAGGGGCGGATCGAGGAGCATCAGCCCCGCGTTGACCTCGGCGGCGAGCCCCTTGATCATCGCCGCCGCGCGGACCACGGGGAGCGGCATCCGGGCGCCGCTGACCGGGAAGTTCTCGAACGCCCGCTTCGTCTGCGCCCCGTAGTACGCCGCTGCCGGGACCCGGACCTCCCCCATCGAGTCCTTTTCCGTGCGGAACTCCCCCATGGCCGTCTCCCTTCAGGTCATTCGATTCCCCTTCGGAACCGCAGGTTTCCTCGAAAAGTCCAGGAAAAGTCCAGGGACGTTGCTGAACTATGCAAAAAGTCCAAGAACGTCCCTGGACTTTGCGAAAAGTTCAAGAACGTCCCTGGACTTTGCGTCCCTGGACTTTTTACGGCTCCTCGAAGCGGATCGGCTCGTACTGTCCCCGCTCCGGGGCGTACGCGTAGACCCGCCCGGTGCCGATCTCGAAGAACCACGCGTGGAGGTGGAGCCGCCCCTCCCGCGCCGCCGTCTTCACGACGGGGTAGGTCCGCAGGTTCTCCAGCTGGACGAGGACGTTCTCCTCCGAGGTGATCTCCAGCCGCTCCTCCCGGGTGAGTTGGGGATAGTTGGCGGTGACGATCGCCATCGTCCGGTCCCCGTTCTTGAGCCACTGTCCGATGTGGGGGGTCTCGGCGTAGTGCGCCCTGTCCTTGTAGAGCGCCTTGATCGCGCCGCAGTCGGAGTGGCCGCAGACGATGATGTCCTTGACGCGCAGGTGCTCGACGGCGTATTCCACCGCCGCCGCGACGCCGGTCCCGTCGAGGGGATCTTCCGAAAACGGCGGCACGAAGTTCCCCATGTTCTTGACGATGAACAGGTCGCCGGGCCGGCTGTGGGTGATCACGTTGGCCACGACGCGAGAGTCGCAGCAGGTGATGAACAGCGCCTCCGGCGCCTGGCCCTGCGCGGCGAGCCGTTCGAACAACTCCCTGTTTTCGCTCCAGTATTGCTTGTGGAACCGGTGGATCCCCTGGATCAGCCTCCGCATTCCGATTCCTCCCGGGGCTTCTCTATATCAGGACGAGTATCCACGTTGGTCGCATGGCGGGACATTGCACCGGCGCGAGGAGGCAGGTTCCACGGGGGACGCGACGCGCCGGCCGGCCACCGGTCCCGCTTTCGTCGCGAGCCCGGAGCCGGAGGAGAGCGCCTCAGTCGATCGGATCGATCGGCGTTTCGCTCAGGTTGGGCGTCTTCAGCACCCTTTTCAGCGACCCGGGCGTGACCGCATCGAGATAGTACACGTCCGACTGGGAACCGACGATCGCCGTTCCGAGCAGCCTTGGACCGATATTCCAACCGATGGAAAAATCGGCAATGCTCTCTCCCGGGTCCGGCGTCAGGGCCCCCAGCGTGAGGGGGTCCGCGAACGTCGACGCCGCGTACGAAATCACGGTCGCGTTGTCGAGGCCGACCGTGGGATCCATCCTCACGAGGAAGATCCGATCGATGGGAAGATGACCTGAGGCCGGGAACGTGTCGGGAGCCGTGGCCCCGCTCCAATAGGAATCGCCTATGGACACCCGGCTCGAATTGTCGGACAGGACGTTGATCGCCGAACGGGCGCCCGAGGCATCGGACAGACTGTAGTACACACGGTTCCCGGCGACGTTCACATTGCCGATGGAGCTGCTGACCCCGTCCGCGACCTCGATGACGGTACCGGACCCGCCGCTCGCGGGAACGGAAGATATCGTCGCCGCGTTGCTGATCGTGGATCTTCTGAGATACACGACGTTGGCTCCGTCGGTCGGCATTATCGAGGATACCCGTACATCCGCCGTGGCATCGTCCACCACGCTCGTCGATATCGGGATCGTTCCATACCCCGAGTTCTCCACCTTCAGGATGTTCGCTCCGTCCGAAAACCAGATTGATGACCCGCTCTCTGTGCTGGTCCAGGGAATGATGTCCGGGTTGTTGAACGTGTACAGCAGACCGGACAACGCGCGCGGTTCCGGATAATAGATGAACACCCGGCCATCGACCCGCAGCAGCAGGTCGCCGGAAGGGAAACGTCCCAGGAGGTGCGCCGAAGTTGTCACGTTCATTACGAAGCGGAGGTCGCTGAAATCGAGGTTTCGATGCCTCAACGCGCCGCCGTCCGCGATCAGCCACCCCGAGACGGATCCCGCGGCGCTTCTGATATCCCAGAGCCCGGTTCCCGGAACGCTGATGGGAGGCGCCGTATCGGCCGTTCCGAGCCGAACGGCCTTGCGCTCGACTCCGTTCCGAAAAACGATCCATGATTTCTCCGGATCGGCAGTATCCTGCAGGAGACTCAGTTCGAAAAGGTTGTCCGCGATGCCGCCCTGCGAGATCCGCCGCCGGGAGAGGTTCCCGTCGACCCTGTACAGGCTCCCCGCCTGCTCGTACACCAAAGCATACGGGGCAACGCCGGAGACGGTCTGGCCCGCGGCATCGAAGTTCCCGGAGTACGCCAACCTCATGCTCGGCCGGTTCACGTTGTCGGTGTATATCGCCGGCTGCGTCGGATTCGAAGTGTCGACCGCATACAGGGTGCCCCGCGCGGCGCCGGCGGCGTTGTCCGTGAAGAAGATCTGCGCGATCGGTGGCGTCGTGGTGGTTGGCGGCGGGTCGGAGAACAGGCCGGTCTTGTCTCCTCCCCCGCACCCGGGAAACGAGAGCGCAATCGCAAGGCTCGCGACCGGCAGGAGCCCGATTCTTTTCCCCATTTTTCCGGTATCCTCCATGGTCATCCTGCGAATGGGCAGATCAAGCCGTCAGAATCAGA
>JBLNEU010000098.1:0-5831 GCA_050263015.1 Deltaproteobacteria bacterium
CGGATCCGCTCGAAAACATGCGATGCCGCGCGGCGGGCCGCCTCCTCGATCGCCGTCTCCCCGGACAGGCGGAAGGCGGCGGCCGTGTATTCGTCCCAGGGAAGGCCCTCCACCGGAAGCCGCAAGGTGACGGACAGGGCCCCGAAGTCGAAGATCTTGACGGTGGCATCCAGGCGGACGGGAGCCGCTCCGCACGGGATGTCCACCGCGCCGGCGGGGACGACGAGCGGCTTGGGCCGGTACTGGAGGTGCGGCGGCGCCGGCCGCAGACCCGCGAGCCCCGCGAAGCCCGCGGTCTCGCACAGCGACCCGGCCGCGGACAGGGAGATGTCGAAGCCCACGTCGTAGGCGTAGAAGAAGAACAGGTTGCCGGACGCGACCCGGATGTCGCTCATGCGTCGACCCCCGGAAGATACGGGAACGCGTTGAACGCGACGTGAAGCAGGACCGGCACGTAGAGATTTCCGGATCTTTTGCGCCCCCAGCCGAAGAGGAGGCCGGGGAAGAAGGTCATCGCGCGGTAGGGCGACGCGTGGATCGCAAGGTGGCCCGCCGCGAAAAGCAGCGACGTCGGGACGATCGGCTCGAAGCCGCGTTCCTCGAAGGCGTCGTACAGGTACCCCCTGAAGAAGACCTCCTCGGGGATCGCGGCGAACAGCGCCTGGCGCAGCAGGAATTCTCCCGCCGGCGGCATCCCGGAGCCGCCCGGCGGCGCCGCGCCGGGAGGAAGCGGCAGCATCGTGTAGAGGAAGAACGCGGCGGCGCCTCCGAGCAGCAGCGCCAGCAGCACAACGGCGCTCCGGCGGACGTCGCCGGCTTTAAGCCATGCCGGCGCCGGCCCCCGCCTGTAATGGAACAGCGGAACGTACAGGAACAGGGCGGCCGCCAGCGTGTCCGGCTGGAGCAGGACGATCGACGACGGGCGTCGCGACGCGAAGGCGATGACGAGAACGATCCCGGCGCACGTCGCGATCGCCCTGCCGGGAAGATCGGCGAGTCGGGGCACGGCGGCTCCTTGCCCTATGTCCCTGGGCGGATGCGCCCGAACAGGTCGGAGAACCGGTCCACCGTGAAATCCGGCGGATGCTCCGCGAAGCCGCCGGCGCCGAGGCCGTAGGTGACGCCGCACGTGAGAACGCCGGCGCCCCGTCCCGCCAGGACGTCGTTGACGGAATCGCCGACCATGAGCGTCTCCCGGGCGGCCGTCCCGCGCGCGTCCATGATCCTGAGAAGCCCCTCGGGGTGCGGCTTCTTGTTGTCGAAGCTGTCGCCTCCCCGGATGTCGACGAAGTGCCGGGTCAGGGAGAGGCCGTCGAGGAGCGACCGGGTCATGTCGAGCGGCTTGTTGGTGAGGACCGCCATCTCGTACTCCCCCTCGCGCTCGCGCAGACTCTCCGCCACGCCCGGGTAGGGGAGTGTCGTGTCGAGAAGGTGGCGCCGGTAATGGTCGAGGAACAGGTCGAGCACTTCGGGAAGGATCGCCTCGCGCCCGGTCCCGAGCGCCCTGCGGATGAGCATCGTGGCCCCGTTCCCGACGTACGCGTACACGGTCTCGTTCGGAAGCGGGGCGAGCCCGAATTCCGTGAGAGCGTGGTTGACCGAATTTGCCAGGTCGACCTTCGAGTCGACGAGCGTCCCGTCGAGGTCGAACACCAGAAGCCTCATCGCCTTGGCCATGGAGTTGCCTCCCTTTACGGCCCCATTGTAATGGAAATCCGCGACCCTGGGGGGATCGCGGGCTGTCAACCATCTCCTGTTTGGATGGTTGACAGCGGCCGCCGGTTCGGGAAGAATGAAAAGCCGTCGGATTAACCCGCACTTCGCGCCGGGGTTCGTCGGGAGGTATCCGCCCCGCTTGCGGGGGATTCCGCCTCCCGCTCGTCGGGCTCCACCTGTTGGCGCGAGGCGGTGGAGACGGGCGTGGATGCAAGGCGCGCGACCGAGGGCCCCGGAGGCGCACTGGAGAGTGCGTCGAGGAGCCCGACGGAGCGCAACGCAGCAGACATGCCCGTATCCGCCGCCGCAGCAGAAGCCCGGTGCGAAATGCGGGTTAAATGGGGGTAAACGGGATGGACGCATTCTGGACGCGGATCCGGGACGACGCGCTCTCGGGCGCCGGGATCGGTGCGGGGGATGCCCTCGAACTGTTGTCGCTTCCGCAAGGGCGGATCTGGCGCATCCTGGACGTGACGGAAGCCGTCCGTCGGCATTTCAAGGGCGACGGGATCCGGCTCTGCTCCATCGTCAACGCCAAGTCGGGGCTCTGCTCCGAGGACTGCTCGTTCTGTTCGCAGTCGTCCCGGTCGAAGGCCGCCATCACAAAATACCCGCTCCTCGGCGAGGAGGAGATCGTGCGTGCGGCCCGCGACGCCCGCGATCGCGGGGCCCGCGAGTTCTCGATCGTCGGCTCGGGGCTCGCCATGCGCAACCGGCGGGAACTCGAACGGGTGGGAAACGCGGTCGAACGGATCAGGACCGAGCTCGGGCTCGAGACGTGCGTGAGTCTGGGGACGCTGTCCGCCGAGAGCGTCTCGTACCTGTTGTCCCGGGGATTGCGGTCGGTGCACCACAACCTGGAGACTTCGAGACGCTTCTTCCCGTCCATGTGCACGACCCACGACTACGAGGAGGACGTCGACGCCGTGCGCGCCGCGAAGGCGGCCGGGGCGTGGGTCTGCTGCGGGGGGATCTTCGGCATCGGGGAGACCGCGCAGGACCGCGTCGATCTCGCGATGACGCTGCGGGAGCTCGATGTCGACTCGATCCCGATCAATTTCCTGAACCCGGTCGAGGGAACGCTGCTTGCCGGCAGGCGCGATCTCTCCCCGTTCGACGGGCTCAAGATCATCGCGATGATGCGGCTCGTCAACCCGCGGAAGGAGATCATCGTCTGCGGCGGCCGCGAGGTGTGCCTGCGGGACCTCCAGGGGCTCATGTTCGCCGCGGGGGCCACGGGGACGATGGCGGGGAACTACCTGACGACTGCGGGACGGCCGGCCGAGGACGACGTGCGGATGATCGCCGACCTCGGGCTCACGGTTCGTACCCCATGACCGCGCTGTCGTTCATCCCCGGCGAAATCGCCGCGCTCAAAGAGAAGGGCCGCTACCGGTCGCTGCGCCGCGTCGGGACGCCGCAGGACGCGGAGATCGTGATGGAAGGCCGCCAGCTTCTCAACTTCTCGTCCAACAACTACCTGGGACTCGCGAACCACCCCGAGGTCGTGGCGGCGCTCTCCGAGTACGCGGGCCGGTACGGGGTCGGGTCGGGCGCCTCGCGCCTGATCGGCGGCCACATGGAGGTCCACGCGGAGCTCGAGGAGGCGATGGCGGCGTTCAAGGGGACGGAAAGCTGCCTGACCTTCAGCGCCGGGTACCTGGCCAACCTGGGGATCCTTTCCACCCTCGCGGATTCCGACACCGAGATCTTCTCGGACGCGCTCAACCATGCCTCCATCGTCGATGGGAGCCGCCTCGCCAGGACGCGGGTCGCGGTCTACCGCCACGGGGACGCCGGGCACCTCGACGAGCTCCTTGGCGCGTCCCGTGCGAAGCGGAAGATCGTCGTGACCGACGGCGTCTTCAGCATGGACGGAGATGTCGCGCCGCTGCCCGATCTCGTGGAGGCGAAGGACCGGCACGGGGCGATCCTCGTCGTCGACGACGCGCACGCGACGGGCGTCCTCCCGCCGCGCGGCCGCGGCTCTGCCGACCGGTTCGGGCTCTCCGAGCGGGTCGAGATCCAGATGGGGACCTTCTCGAAGGCCCTTGGCACCTACGGGGCGTACCTGTGCGCTTCCCGGGAGGTCGTCGACTACTTCATCAACAAGTGCCGTCCCTTCATCTTCAACACCGGGTTGCCGCCCGCGGTCGCCGGGGCGACGTTGAAAAGTCTCGAGATTCTCTCCCGCCGTCCCGAGCGGCTCGCGGCGCTCCGGGAGAACGAGGCGCTCTTCCGGCGCGAGATGGATGCGCGGGGGCGGACGGTCACGTCCGGGACGGCGATCGTGCCGATCATGGTCGGGGGCGACCGGGACACGATGGACGTCTCGGCGGCCCTGTTCGACCGCGGCGTCTTCGTCCACGGGATCCGGCCGCCGACGGTGCCCGAGGGGACCGGGCGCCTCCGCCTGACGCTGATGGCGACGCACACGCCGGAGATGGTCCGGACCGCCGCCGCCCGGATCCACGACGCGCTCTCGGAGCGGGGCCTCTGAAAAGTCCAGGGACGTTCCTGAACTTTTCGAAAAGCCGGGGGACGTTCCTGAACTTTTCCCGGTGACCACGCAAAGCCGAGGGACGTTGTTCAACTTTTCGCGGTGAGCGCGGAACCTTTCGGAGGGTGAAAAGTTGAAGAACGTCCCTGGACTTTCTGCAAAGTTGAACAACGTCCCTGGACTTTTCCGAGGAGGATGGGGATGACGCGGACGGAGATGCTCCGGCGGCGCGACATGGCGGCGATCTGGCACCCGTTCACGCAGATGGCGGAGTGGGAGTCGGACGCGCCCCTCGTCATCGAGCGGGGCGACGGGAACTACCTCGTCGACACCGACGGGAACAGGTACTTCGACGGCGTCTCCTCCCTGTGGGTGAACCTGTTCGGGCACCGGCGGCCGGAGATCGACGAGGCGATCCGGTCCCAGCTCGACCGGATCGCCCATTCCACCTTCCTCGGCCTCACCCATCCGCCGGCGGTCGAACTCGCGGAAAAGCTGCTCGGAGTCGCCCCCGGGGCGCTCTCGCGGGTGTTCTTCTCGGACAACGGCTCCACGGCGATGGAGATCGCGATCAAGATGGCGTTCCAGTACTGGCGGCAAAAAGAGGGCGGGGACGGGCGGACGGAATTCCTGACGCTCTCCGAGGCGTACCACGGCGACACGATCGGCTCGGTGTCGGCGGGCGGCATCGACCTCTTTCACAGGATTTTCCGCCCCCTCCTGTTCCCGACCCGGCGGATCCCGACGCCGCACTGCTACCGCTGTCCTTACGGCCTGTCGCGCCCGTCGTGCGCGCTCACGTGCGCGGACCGGATGGAGGAGGAGGTGCGCAGCCGCCGGGCGACCCTGGCCGCCGCGATCGTCGAGCCGCTCGTCCAGGGGGCGGCGGGGATGCTCATGATGCCCGACGGGTACCTCGCGCGGCTGAGGGCCGTGACGCGGGAGTGCGGCGTCCTTCTCGTCTGCGACGAGGTCGCGACCGGGTTCGGCCGGACCGGGACGATGTTCGCGTGCGAACAGGAAGGGATCGCGCCGGACATCATGGCGGTCGCCAAGGGACTGACGGGCGGGTACCTGCCGCTGGCCGCGACGCTCGCGACGGAGGACGTGTACGCCGCTTTTCTCGGACGGTACGAGGAGTTCAAGACGTTCTTCCACGGCCATTCGTACACGGCCAACCCGCTCGGGTGCGCCGCGGCGCTGGCGACGCTTTCCATCTTCGAGCGGGAAGACGTCCTCGGGCGCGTGGCGGATCTCTCGCGGGCGATGGCGATCGAGCTCGCTTTCCTCGCGGACCATCCGCACGTGGGGGACATCCGCCGGAAGGGCTTGATGGCGGGGATCGAGATCGTCGCGTCCCGGGAGTCGAAAGAGTCGTTTCCCACGGAGAGGAAGGTCGGCCGCCGGGTGGCCCGCAAGGCGCGGGAGAGGGGGGTCATCCTGCGGCCGCTCGGGGACGTCGTCGTCCTGATGCCGCCGCTGTCCTCCACGGAGGAGGAAATCGTCCATCTCGTCCGCTCGGCCTCGTGGGCGATCGACGAGGTGCTGGCGGAGGTGCCGGCGGGGGACACTCCTCGACGAGAGACCCGATGAACGGAAGGCCCGACAAGATCAG
>JBLNEU010000099.1:0-3152 GCA_050263015.1 Deltaproteobacteria bacterium
GAACTCCTTCGTCTTCTCGAGGAATCCCTGCGGAAGATCGGCCGAGACCCCGCCGATCCGGGCGTAGTTGTAGGTGAGCCGGTTCCCGCAGATCGCCTCGAACAGGTCGTTGATCCGCTCCCGCTCCCGGATGGAGTACAGGAACGGCGTGAAAGCCCCCATGTCCGCCGTGAACGATCCGAAGGCGATCAGGTGGGAGGCGATCCGGTTGAGCTCGCAGACGATCACCCGGATGTACTCGGCGCGCTCGGGGACCTCGATGCCGGCCAGCTTCTCCACCGTCCACGCCCAGGCGCAGTTGCAGTTCATCGAGGCCAGGTAGTCCAGCCGGTCGGTGAACGGCATGTACTGCGCGTACGTCACCCGCTCGCCGATCTTCTCCAGCGCGCGGTGCAGGTAGCCGACGTCGGGCCGGGCGTTGATCACCACCTCGCCGTCGGTGCGGAGCAGCACCCGCAGCACCCCGTGGGTGCTGGGGTGCTGGGGCCCCATGTTGATGAGCATTTCCTGGGTGGGAAGCGCTTCGGCCGGCCGGCTCATACCTTGATCCCGTGGTAGAAGTCGGGGTACTTGTAGTCCTTGCGCAGCGGGTACCCCACCCAGTCCTCCGGAAGGAGGATCCGGCGCAGGTCCTTCGATCCCGTGAAGTCGATCCCGTACAGGTCGAACGCCTCCCGCTCCATGAAATTCGCCGCCGGCCACACCGCGTCGACGCTCGGGAGGGAGGGATGCTCCCGGGGGAGGAAGACCTTGATCCCGATCGCGTGTTTCTTCTCCAGCGAGTGGAGGTGGTAGGCCACGGCGAACCGGTCCTTGTAGTCGACCCCGGAGAGGGACATGAGCGAGTCGAACCGCATCTCCGGATCGTCGCGCAGGGTGCGGGCGACCTCCGGGAGACCGGCGGGGGTGACGACGACGAACGCGGGGCGGAACCCTTCCGACTGCAGCTCCACGACGGCGTCGCCGAACTTCCCCTTCAACGTTTCAAAGAGATCCCTGGGTTCCAACGGTTTCCTGTTAGGCCTTCTTCACCGGGAAATTTCTCTTCTGCTCGATGATCTTCTGGAGCTTGAGGATCCCGTCGATCAGCGCCTCGGGGCGCGGCGGGCAGCCGGGGACGTACACGTCCACGGGGATCAACAGGTCCACGCCTTTCACGACGCAGTAGGAATCCTTGTAGAAGGGCCCCCCCGTGTTGGCGCAGGAACCCATCGAGAGCACGTACTTGGGGTCGGGCATCTGCTCGTAGAGCCGGATCACCCGCTCGGCCATCTTGTGGGTGATGGTGCCCGCGACGATCATCAGGTCGGACTGCCGGGGGGTGGCGCGGAAGACCGCTCCGAACCGGTCGAGATCGTACCGGGAGGCGCCGGTCTGCATCAGCTCGATCCCGCAGCAGGCCGTGGCGAACAGCAGGTACCACAGGGAGGACTTGCGCGCCCAGTTGATGAACTGGTCGGCGTTGCCCACCATGACGTGCGCCTCGGGGCCGAACGGGGCCGCCGGGGCGGGGGACGGCGCCGCGCCGCCGTGCGCCGGATCGGGACTCATTTTCCCCCCTTCGAAGCCGGGCGTTCCTGCATCGTGCGGACCCAGTCGAGGTCGCCTTCCTTCCAGAGGTAGGCCAGCCCCGCCATGAGGATGACGATGAAGACGAACGCCTCGACGAACGCCACCATCCCGAGCCGCTGGAAGACGACCGCCCACGGATAAAGGAGCGCCACTTCCACGTCGAAGACGATGAAGATCAGGGCGATCACGTAGAAGCGGATGTTGAACTGCACCCAGGAGGATCCGAACGGGACCTCCCCGCACTCGTACGTGGACAGCTTGACCGGGGTGGGGTTGCGCGGCTGCAGCAGTCGGGAAATGCCCAGCATGAGGGCCACGGTGACCGCGCCCAGGACGATAAACACCAGCACTGTTGCGAATTCTGTGAGCATACCGTTATTTTCCGCTATTTCGGGGGATACCAACTGTATACAATCGACACTATACGATACTCGGGAATCTCCCCAAGTCAATCAAAAAATTGCCGGCGGCGGCCGGCCGTCGGCGGAGGGGAGAAAACCGGGGGTCCTTCGCTTTCCTTATATAATACCATGGATGGAATCCTCCTTCCGAACCGGACACCCGGATCTGCTCGCCCCGGCCGGGTCCGGGGCTGCGGTGCCGGCCGCGTTCGACGCCGGCGCGGACGCCGTCTACGTGGGCGCCAGGGGCTGGAGCCGCGGGGAACCGCGGGCGGGACTCTCCCCCGGGGAGATCTCCCGGGCCGCCCGGGAGGCCTCCCGCCGCGGAGCCGGGCTGCACGTCGCGCTCAACGTCGTCCCCGGCGCGGCGGAGCTTCCCGATTTCCTCTCCTCCCTCCGCCGGTTCCGCGACGACGGGATCGGGACGGTGATCCTTTCCGACCCCGGCGTGATCGCCCTTGCGGCCCGGGAGTTCCCGGACCTCGCCCTGTGCGCGTCGGTTGGGGTTTCCGCGCTGAACGCGTCAGAGGCGCTCTTCTACCGCGACCTGGGGGCGAGCGCGGTCGTGCTGCCGACGGCGGTCCCCCGCGAGGAAATCCCCGTCATCAAGGCGGCCTCCGGCCTGAGGGTGGAGGTGTTCCTGCGCTGCCGGGCCGAGTTCATCCTCCAGGGGAAATGCGGGCTGTCGGGCTACGTCCGGGAAGCCGGGGCGCCCCCGGAACGCCCGGGACTTTCGGCGGCCGGGCCGCCTTCCTCCGCCAAGCGGGGAGGACGATGCTTCCTCGCCTGCGCCGCTCTTCCCGTGGACCGGACGCCCTACTCGATCGAGGAGGAGCTCGCCGACTGGATCGCGGCCGGGGTGGACGCCTTCAAGATCGAGGGGCGTGACCTCCCGCCGGAAAAGCTCATCCCCCTGGTCTCCCGGCTTCGGAAGAAGCTCGACGCCGCGATCGCCGCCGCACAGCGCTGATGGCAAGCGCCGTGAGCTCCGCGGCTGCGCCTCCGGGGCTCCCCCGTCGCGTTCCGCCTTCGGCTCCCCTACACATCGGTATTACGTGCCCCCCGATGATCTCCCAGTGTTCTGCCATACATATCGGTATGCCAAGACTCACCTTCATCGGATGGCGGGGCACACTACGGACGGTTCCACCTCGTCTCCACGCGAGGGGGACCCCTGCG
>JBLNEU010000100.1:0-6439 GCA_050263015.1 Deltaproteobacteria bacterium
GCCTTCCGGAGCTCCACTCCCTCTTCCACCGTTGCGACGCCGAGCATGCGGGCCCCCTCCGCCGCCAGCGCCCTTGCGACCGGGACCGCCCCGTGCCCGTAGGCGTCGGCCTTGACGACCGCGAGGACCGAAGTGGACGGGGAGAGAAGGCTGCGGATGATCCGGAAGTTGCGGCGGAGCGCCGGAAGGCTGATTTCGGCCGCCGTGGGTCTCGCCAAACGCTCACCTCGTGGTTCGGAAATCCGGAGAATTCCTGCAATTTTACTTTACCCCCCGCGACAAGTAAAGACGGGCCGGGACGCGCGGGAGACCCGGCGATCCATTTGACAACGCGGAACCGGCGGACGTATCATTTTCCAATACCGCCAGGGGTGCTTTCGCTGAGAGCCCGCGCACTGTCGCGGGCAACCCGTTGAACCTGATCCGGGTAATGCCGGCGCAGGGAGCGTGATTCTCTACGAACCGTGCCTTTCGGGGCGCGGTTTTCTGTTTTTAGGGAGGCGACGCCGCGGCGATGCTGATCCGGAGAGAAATGGTGCACGACCAGTCCCTGCCCGTCCCGGCCGACGGGATCTCCCGCCTGCTGGCCGAGGCGGTCCCCTTCCGCCGGCGGGAGGCGTTCGCGCTGCTCAAGTCGCTCTCGGCTCGCCGGCGCCTGTCCCTTTCCGAGGCGGCCCGGCTCATGCTCACCGACGACCCGATGGTGTGGGAGACGGCCGCGGCACTGGCGCGCTCCGTCCGCGAAGAGGTCTTCGGACGGCGCGTCGTCCTCTTCGCGCCGTTGTACCTCTCCAACGCGTGCGGCAACAACTGCCTCTACTGCGGGTTCCGGAAGGACAATCCCGAGGCCCGGCGCATCACGCTGTCCCCGGCGCAGGCCGCCGCGGAGGCGCGGTTCCTCGAGAGAAAGGGCTTTCGCCGTCTCCTGCTCGTGACCGGCGAGCATCCGGCGAAGACCCAGGCGGCCTACATCGCCGAGACCCTGCGCGCCATCTACCGCGAGACCGGGATGCGCATCCTTCACGTGAACGCCGCCCCGATGCCGGTCGACGCGCTCCGGGAGATCAAGGAGGCCGGGGCCGGGGTGTACCAGGTGTTCCAGGAGACGTACCACCCGGAGACGTACGCCGCCATGCACCCGTCGGGCCCGAAGGCCGACTACGCGTGGAGGATCACCTGCATGGACCGCGCGATGGAGGCGGGGTTCGGAGACGTCGGGGTCGGCGCTCTCCTGGGGCTGTATGACTGGCGGTTCGAAGTGCTCGCGGTCATCCGCCACGCCGAGCACCTCCTCGAAAGATTCGGGGCGTTTCCGCATACGATCTCGGTGCCCCGGTTCAAGAGCGCGATCGGCTCGCCCCTGTCGTCCGCGCCGCACCCCGTGTCGGACGCGGCGTTCGAGCGGATCGTCATCCTCTACCGGCTCGCCGTCCCGCCGGCCGGGGTGGTCGTCACGACCCGCGAGCCCGCGGCGCTCCGCGAGAAGGTCCTCGACCTGGGCGCCTCGCAGATCAGCGCCGGTTCGAAGACCGATCCGGGAGGATACGCGGAAGGGACACGCCGGCACGAGTCGGAGCAGTTCACCGTGGACGACAAGCGCCCGGTCGAGGCGATCGTCCGGATGGTGCTCGCGCGGGGCTACATCCCGTCCCTCTGCACGAGTTGCTACCGGAAGAGCCGCACTGGGCACGCGTTCACCGAGATGGCGACCGACGGGCACATCCGGTCCTTCTGCCTTCCCAACGCGCTGCTGTCGCTCGCCGAGTACGCCGTCGCCGGCGGCGACGCTCCGTTGAGGGCCGAGTGCCTCGCGGCGGTCGCGGCGGGCAGGCGCGAGATGGCGGGTTCGCCGCTGGCCGCGGCGTTCGAGGGGAAGCTCGACCGGGTCCTGGCGGGCGAGAAGGACCACCACTTCTGACGGGACCGGCGAAGGGGTGCGCGGGGCCGTGGACATCGTCGTGAACGGGAAAAGGCGGACGGTCCGGGCGGGAGCGACGGTCCTGTCGCTTCTTGCCGAGCTGTCCCTGCCCGAGACGCGCGTCGCGGTGGAGCGGAACCGGGCGATCGTCCGAAAGGCCGACTTCGCCGGCACGGCCCTTTGCGACGGGGACCGGGTCGAGATCGTCACGTTCGTGGGAGGGGGGTAACGGATGGACACACCGCTGTCGCTCGCGGGGAAGACGTTCCGGTCGCGGCTGCTCGTCGGGACGGGAAAATACCCGGACTACCCGACGATGGTCGCCGCCCTCGAGGCGTCGGGGGCCGAGATCGTGACCGTGGCGGTCCGGCGGGTGAATCTCGACCGGAGCAGGGAGTCGCTTCTCGACCACATCGACCCGAAGAAATACACGCTCCTGCCGAACACGGCGGCGTGCTTCACGGCGGACGACGCGGTCCGCACCTGCCGCCTCGCACGCGAGGCCGGGATGTCGAACATGGTCAAGCTCGAGGTCCTCGGCGACGAGAAGACGCTCTTCCCCGACACGGAGGGGCTTCTGGCGGCGGCGAGGGAGCTCGTCAAGGAAGGGTTCGTCGTCCTGCCGTACACGAACGACGACCCGATCATGGCGAAGAAGCTCGAGGACGCGGGGTGCGCGGCGGTGATGCCGCTGGCGGCGCCCATCGGATCGGGCCTGGGGATCCGGAACCCGTACAACATCCGGATCATCCTGGAGACCGTCCGCGTGCCGGTGATCGTGGACGCCGGCGTGGGGACCGCGTCCGACGCGGCGGTGGCGATGGAGCTCGGCTGCGACGGGGTGCTGATGAACACGGGGATCGCGGGGGCGAAGAACCCGGTCCTCATGGCCGGGGCGATGCGGGAGGCCGTGTCCGCGGGACGCAAGGCGTACCTCGCCGGACGGATCGGGAAGAAGCTGTACGCCACCGCTTCCTCGCCGCTGGACGGGACCTTCTTTTGACGGGCTCCGGGGACGCGGAGCCGGGGAAAACCATGCGCGTCGATTTCCGCGTCTACCTCGTCACGGACAGGAAACAGGCAAGGGACGGCGACATCCTGGCCGCCGTCGCGGCGGCCCTGGACGGCGGGATACGCGCCGTCCAGCTGCGCGAGAAGGATCTCGGAGGGCGCGAGCTGTTCCGCCTCGCCGAGGCGATGCGGCGGTTGACCGCCCGTTACGGGGCGCGTTTCGTCGTCAACGATCGCGTCGACGTGGCGTACGCCGTGGGGGCCGACGGCGTTCACCTCGGGGGGGGGTCGATCCCCGTCGCGGACGCCCGGGCCCTTCTGGGGGCCCGGGCGCTCGTCGGCCGTTCCGCGCACGGGGTCGACGAGCTGGCCGCGGCGGAGCGCGACGGGGCCGACTTCGCCACGTTCGGGCCCGTGTACGCGACCCCGTCCAAGGCGGCGTACGGACCGCCGCTCGGCGTGCCGGCGCTCGCGGCGGCATGCGCCGCCGCGAGGATTCCGGTCTTCGCGCTGGGCGGGGTGGGACCGGGAAACATGAGCGAGACGTTGCGGGCGGGGGCGTTCGGGATCGCGCTGATCTCGGCGGTCGTGGCGGCCGCGGACCCCCGCGCCGCGGCCCTCGAGCTGACGGCGCGCTTCGCGCCAGGAAGGTGATCCATGACGCTGCTTTCACGCGCCAGGAACGGCGAGCTTCCGCCGGCAATCGTCCGGGCGGCCACGGAGGAGGGCGTCTCCCCCGAAAGGCTCAGGGACTCGATCGCCGCCGGACGGGCGGTCATTCCGGCGAACCGGATGCGCAGGTCGGTCAGGCCCGTCGCGGTCGGGGAGGGACTGCGCGTCAAGGTGAACGCCAACGTCGGCTCCTCGCGCGACCGGGCCGACGTCCCGCTCGAGCTCGAGAAGATGAGGGTCGCCGTCGCCGCCGGGGCCGACGCGGTGATGGACCTGTCCACGGGGGGACCGATCGACGAGATCCGGCGGGCGATCCTCGCCGAGTGCCCCGTCCCCGTCGGGACCGTCCCGGTCTACCAGGCCGCCGCCGACGCGGCGGGCAAGCGCAAGTCGTGGGTGGATCTGTCGGCCGACGACTTCTTCGAGGGGATCGAGAAGCAGGCGAAGGACGGCGTGGATTTCATGACCGTCCATTGCGGGGTGACGCGCGCCGCCCTCGACCGCCTCGTCCGGGAGGGACGCCGGCTCGACATCGTCTCGCGCGGCGGGTCGCTCCTCGCCGAGTGGATGAGCTTCAACGGCAAGGAGAACCCGTTCTTCGAGCAGTACGACCGTCTCGTCGAGGTGTGCCGCGCCTACGACATCACGATTTCCCTGGGGGACGGGCTGCGGCCCGGCTGCCTCTCCGACGCCACGGACCGGGCCCAGGTGCACGAGCTGATGACGCTCGGCGAGCTCACGGAGCGCGCGTGGGCGCGGGACGTCCAGGTGATGATCGAGGGCCCGGGGCACGTGCCGCTCCACCAGATCGCCGCCAACGTCCAGCTCGAGAAGCGGCTGTGCCACGGCGCGCCGTTCTACGTCCTCGGGCCGCTCGTCACCGACATCGCCCCGGGGTACGACCACATCACCTCGGCCATCGGCGGGGCCCTCGCCGCCTGGAGCGGCGCCGATTTCCTCTGCTACGTGACGCCGTCGGAGCACCTGCGGCTCCCGCCGGTCGAGGACGTCCGGGAAGGGGTGATCGCGTCGCGGATCGCGGCCCACGCCGCCGACATCGCCCGCGGGATCCCCGGCGCGATGGACCGGGACAACCGGATGGCCGAGGCGCGGCGCCGCCTCGACTGGAAGGCGCAGATCGAGCTCTCCCTCGACCCGGAGCGCGCCCGGGCGATGCGCGGGGGGAGTCTCCCCTCCGCGGACGAGAGCGCCTGCACGATGTGCGCGGACCTCTGCGCCATCAAGACGTCCCAGAAGGCCATCCGGCGGCCATAGGCCGCCGGCGGGGGAACACGGCCGTGCGCGCGGGAAGCGGCCCCGGGGACGCGGCGACATCCGCCGTGGGCCGGGCCCTCCTCCAGCGCGGCCTCTCCCTCGTCGAGTGGGGGAATGAGGGGCACACGGTCCTCCCCTACCTCAAGGGGCCGCGGGAGCGCGAGGCGTTCTACGGCCTCCTCCGGTCGTACGCGTTCCGCCTGTTCCTGCGCGACATCCTGGCGCTGCGCGACCGGTTCCTGCCCGAACGCCTGGGGCCGTTCTTCACCCCGGAATCGGTCGAGACGATGGCGGACCAGGTCGAGCGGCTCGGGCTCATCCGCCGCGGAAAGAGCGGGAGGATCCGGTTCCTCGCGGACGGCGCGACGGACTTCGGCGATACGTACGAGTGGTTCGTGGCCGAAACGCTGCGCCGCGAGTTCGCCGCGGACGCGCTGTGGGGAGTCAAACTCTCCGGCTTGCCGTGCGGGGGCGACTTCGACATCCTCGCGCTGACGTCGGGCAGGCTCCTCTACCTCGAGACGAAGACCTCCCCGCCCAAGCATATCGAGCTGTCCGACGTGTGCGCCTTCCTCGACCGCGTCGGCACGCTGTCGCCCGACTTCGCCACGATCCTCGTGGACACCCACCTGCGGATGAAGGACAAGCTCGTTCCGCTCCTGTCCGAGGCGCTCCGGATGTCCGGAGAGGAGGATTGCGGGATGACGCGGATCGAGCGCGAGACGTTCTCGTGGGACGGCCGGATATTCGTCACGAACGCGAAGCGCGACGTCGGGGCAAACCTGGCCGTCTGCCTGCGGAGCTACTTCCTGGACCGGTTCTTCGGCTGAGGGGACGCAGGCGCCGGGGGGGCGCTTCCCGTCTCCGCCGCTTTGTCCTTTTCCCGGACGTCTTCACCGTACCCCCGGCTCTCCGCAGCGTGGGCCTTCTCGCGGAACGGTTCCCTGACCACGCCCGGAAAAATCGACTGGACCCACCCCGCGACCGCAATCGCGGTCGGCGCCGCTTTCGACTCCCGGAATATCGCCGCATCGCGGGGCGAGACGGCCACGAGAAAGAAGACGACGACCACCGAAAGGGCGGCCCCGTGGATGATCCCGGCCAGGCCCCCGGTCAGTCGCTCCGACCCGGACAGCTTGTCTCCCCGCAGCGAATGCTCGACGGCGTAGCCGAGGAGCCGGGCCGCGACGTAGACGGCGACGAGGACGGTGACGTAGGCCACGACGTCGCCGTGGACGAAGCGCAGGCGCATGACGTCCTGCGCCCAGCCGGAATATTTCTTCGCCAGGACGAGGCCGAGCACCAGTCCGCCGAACTTGGAGATCTGGCGCAGGGGACCCAGCACGGCCCCCAGGACGGCGGATCCGAGGCAGATCAGGCCGATCACGATGTCCAGGGTGTTCATCCCCCACACTCTACCCGAAGGAGCATTTCCGTTCCATAGCGAAGTCGGCATCGGCCCCGCGCCGTCCTAGGTGCGCCGGGCGATCGCGGAAGCAACGACCTGCGACAGCTGGTCCATCCGGAACGGCTTCTGGATGAACGCGAGGACGCCCTCGTTCA
>JBLNEU010000101.1:0-3979 GCA_050263015.1 Deltaproteobacteria bacterium
GGCGCTGGCCGAGCGGGTCCGCCGGTGAACGGTCCGGGGTCCGGCGCGCGGCGGATGCGGGCCCGCGCCTTTCGGGCGGCGGTCCTTCTCGCCGCCATCGCCGCGATCCCGGCCGCGGCAGCGCGCGCCGGCGGGGCGGACGGGGAAGCGCCGTGCCCGTCTCCGTGGGAGATCCGGTACTCCGAGGGGTCACCGGCCCAGGGGGAGCCGGTCCTCGTCGAATTCGTCCGCGGGCCGGGCGCGGACAACGTCGCCGTCGCCTGGAAGGGAAGGCGCTTCCCGATGAAGGCGGCGGCGGAGGGCGTGTTCGTCGGGGTGATCGGCGTCGATCTCATGGATCCGCCGGGCAAGGCCCCCGTCGCCTTTTTCGTGTCGGACAACGCTTCGGTGTGCCGCGTCGACGATGTCCTCGAGGTCCGGGAGAGGCAGTTTCCCGTCCAGCGGCTGTCGCTCCCCCGCGAAATGGCGGAATTCGATCCTCCGACCGTGGCGCGGATCCGGGAAGAGGCGGGCCGGCTGAACGAAACGCTGTCGGCCGCGCCCGGCGCGCCGGCCTGGGAATTTCCCCTGGTTCCGCCGGTCGCGGACTTCCGCCCGTCCGGGTTCGGCTCGCGCAGGATCATCAACGGCGAGCCGAGAAGCCCGCACGCGGGCGTGGATATCAGCGCTCCGGAGGGAACCGCCGTGGTGTCGATCGCGGACGGATCGGTTGCGTTCGCGGGCGAACAGTTCCTGGGGGGAAATTCCGTGGTCGTCGACCACGGCGGCAGGCTTTTCAGCATCTATTACCATCTCCGGGAGTTCTCGGTCGCCGGGGGGCAGCGGGTGTCCCGCGGGGAGCGCATCGGTTCGGTCGGGGCGAGCGGACGCGCCGCCGGGCCCCACCTCCATTTCGGGGTCCGGGCCGCGGGAGGCCGGGTGGATCCGGAACTCCTGCCCGGCCTCGCCGCGCATTGACCCCGCCGCGGGCGGGGAAATATAATGAAGCGTCCGGGAGGGATGGGGGGATGTCCGCCAAGACGAAAGAGCCGTCCTTCGAGGAGGCGCTGAGGAGCCTGGAGGGGATCGTGGCACGCCTCGAGTCGGGGGAAGCGAATCTCGACGAGTCGATCCGCCTCTTCGAGGAGGGGATGAAGCTCTCGGGAATCTGCCAGAAGCGGCTCGACGAGGCGGACCAGAAGATCGAGACGCTGCTTCGGAAGCCGGGGGGCGAGACGGTCGCCGAAACGGAGGAGCAGGGCGAGATCCTCGGCAAAGAGAATTGACGTGGCGTCGGAGGTCGCCCGGCGCCGCAAGCTCGTCGACGAGAGCCTTCTCGGGTTCCTGTCGCCGGCCACTTGCGGGATTCCGGGGCGGCTGCGGGAAGCGATGGAGTATTCGCTTGCGGCCGGCGGGAAGCGGATCCGGCCGGTGATGCTCCTGTCGGCCGGCGCCGCGGTGGGGGGCGACGAATCCGCGCTCCTTCCCTTTGCCTGCGCGGTCGAGTACATCCACACGTACTCGCTCATCCACGACGACCTGCCGGCGATGGACGACGACGAATTCCGCCGGGGGCGCCCCACCTGTCACAAGGCGTTCGGCGAAGCGGCCGCCATCCTCGCCGGGGACGCGCTCCTCACCGAGGCGTTTCGCGTGATGGGCGAGTCGCCGCTGGCAGCCCGGGACGCCGGCAGGGCGGTCCGGGCGATGGCGCTCCTGGCGCGCTCCGCCGGCGCGGAGGGGATGGTGGGCGGGCAGGACCTGGACCTCACCGCGAGGCCGGCGGACGGGGTGGAGGAGATCCACCGGCGCAAGACGGCGGCCCTGATCGAGGCGTCGGCCGGGATGGGCGGCATCCTCGGGGGCGGCTCCGGGGAGCGGATCGCCGCCCTGCGCCGTTACGGCGCCGCGGTCGGGCTCCTCTTCCAGGTCACGGACGACATGCTCGACGAGACGGGCACCTTCGAGGAGATGGGCAAGGCGGTGGCGAAGGACCGGGAGCGCGGGAAGCTCACGTACCCCGGGCAGTTCGGGATGGCGGCGGCCGCGGCCCGGGCGGAGGCGCTCGGCATCGAGGCGCAGTCGGCGCTGGCGTCGTTCGGGGACGAAGCGGAAACCTTGCGGGAGATCGTCCGGATGGTGGCGGCGCGGAGATCCTAGGTGACGACGGAACGGCTGTTGAGCGCGATACGGAACCCGGAGGACCTCAAGAAGGTCCCGAGGGAAAAGCTTCCGCGCGTCGCCGCGGAGCTCCGCGAGATGATCGTGCAGGGCGTCGCCCGGAACGGCGGGCATCTCGCGTCGAGCCTCGGGGTCGTCGACCTGACGGTCGCGCTCCACTACGTGTTCTCCTGTCCCGCCGACCGGATCGTCTGGGACGTGGGACACCAGGCGTACGCCCACAAGATCCTCACGGGGAGGCGGGAGTCGTTCCGCACGCTGCGCACCCTGGGCGGGATTTCCGGTTTTCCGCGCATCTCGGAGAGTCCCTGCGACGCCTTCGGGACCGGCCACTCGGGAACGTCGATCTCGGCCGCCCTCGGATTGGCGGCGGCCCGCGATCTCAAGGGGGAGTCGCACGAGGTCATCGCGGTCATCGGCGACGGCTCCCTCTCCTCGGGGCTCGCGCTCGAGGGACTGAACCAGGCCGGGCATCAGAAGCGCGACCTGATCGTCATCCTCAACGACAACGAATGGTCCATCTCCCAGAACGTCGGGGCCCTCTCGGGGTACCTCAACCGGATGATGACGGGGAAGTTCTACACCTCGTTCCGGAGACGGGTCGAGACCTTTCTCAAGTCGATGCCCCACGGCCAGCTGATGGCGAAGATCGGGAAGAGGGCCGAGGAGCTGACGAAGGGCGTCATCGTGCCCGGGCTCCTCTTCGAGGAGCTGGGATTCACCTACGTCGGGCCGATCCCGGGACACAACATGGAGGACATGATCGCCACGTTCGCGAACCTCGGGAATCTCGAAGGCCCCGTCCTCGTCCACGTGGTCACGTCGAAGGGGAAGGGGTACGCGCCGGCGGAGGCGAATCCCGAACGGTTCCACGGCGTGGGGGCCTTCGATCCCGGGACGGGCGAAGGAAAGGCCTGCGCCCGCACCTACACCGACGCATTCGCCGACGCGGTCACGGCGATCGGGGGGGAGAACCGCGACGTGGTGGCGATCACGGCGGCCATGTGCACCGGCGCGGGGCTTTCGAAGTTCAAGGCGGCCTTCCCGGACCGGTTCTTCGACGTCGGAATCGCGGAGGGGCACGCGGTCACCTTCGCCGCCGGGCTCGCCCGGGAGGGGAAGATCCCGGTCGTGGCCATCTACTCCACCTTTCTCCAGCGGGCGTACGACCAGATCGTTCACGACGTCTGTCTCCAGAACCTCCCCGTCGTTTTCGCCGTCGACCGCGCCGGGATCGTCGGCGCGGACGGGGCGACCCACCAGGGACTCTTCGACCTCTCGTTCCTCAGGCACATCCCGAACATGTCGGTGATGGCCCCCCGCGACGAGGCCGAGTTCGTGCGGATGCTCCGGGCCGCCGTGGACGCCCGCCGTCCCGTTGCCGTCCGGTATCCCCGGGGCGGGGTATCCGACGACCTCCACCCGGCGGGAGACGCGGGGCCGTCGGGGTGGGGAAAGGGCGAGCTTCTCGTGGACGGAAGGGACGTTCTCATCCTCGCCGTCGGCGCGGCCGTCGCGCCGGCATTGCACGCGGCCGAGGAGTTGCGGGGACGCGGGATTTCCGCCGCCGTCGTCGACGCCCGGTTCGTCAAGCCGATAGACGCCGGGCTCATATTGCCGCTGGCGCACCGGATCGGCCGCGTGCTGACCGTCGAGGAGAACGTCCTCGCCGGGGGGTTCGGCAGCGCCGTGCTGGAGATGTTGGAGGAGCACGACGAGCACCCGAGCCAGGTCCGCCGCATCGGGGTCCGGGACGCCTTCGTCGAGCACGGCTCCCAGGGAGAGCTGCGGGCCGCCCTCGGCCTGTCTTCCGACGCGA
>JBLNEU010000102.1:0-2915 GCA_050263015.1 Deltaproteobacteria bacterium
TCATAGGGGACAGGGAAGCACGGGCCTCGCAGGGGCCGCCAGGAGTCGCCTTGGACCGCCGGCAGCAGGAATCGGTGATCGTCGATCTCATCCGGTCGTTCGGATCGTCTCTCCGCAACCGGAGTCTTTACCCGCCGACGCACCCCCTCGTCCGGGCGCCCGTCGACAGGTGCTATTCCGACCTCCTTCGCTTTTTCGCCGAGCAGGCCGAGCTGGTCCTCGTCGTCGCGAACGATACGCTCGTGTTCGAGGGGGTCCCCATTTTCGACCTCACCTCCTCCCTCGAGCATTTCATGGAGCGCCTCGAGCGGATCGGCGTTCCCGCCGTCATTTTCGAGAAGGCGGCCACGCCCGCGGAGGTCGAGTCCTTCATCCGCTTTCTCCACGAAACGACGGAGCGGAACCTTTCCGTCGAGCGGATCCGGGAGCGGCTCCGGGGCATGGGCGTGGTGCACATCCGGATCCGTCCCCACGAGGAATACGAGCGCGATGACGCCCGGTTCGCCGGGAGGATCTACGACAGCGCGGTCAACGCGGTCAAGTCCGTTCTCCGGGAGGTCCGGACCGGGCGCATCCCGTCCGGGGCCGAATCGGACCGCGTCGTGCGGGATATCGGGGGATGCTCCGGAAGAACCGGGACGCGATCCTCGCCCTGACCCTCATCAAGAATTTCGACGAGTACACGTACAACCACTCCGTCAACGTGGCAGTCCTCTCGCTGGCGCTGGCCGACGCCCTCTCCCTGCCGGAAGCCGAGAAGATCGAGGTCGGCGTGGCGGGTCTTCTCCACGACGTGGGGAAGACGCAGCTTGCCCTCGACCTCATCCGGAAGCCGGGAGCCCTCACGGTGGCGGAGTTCGAGGAGATCAAGAAGCACCCGGAGGAGGGTTTCGTCCTGCTGGGGAAGATGTCCCACATTCGCCCCGGGTCGGCGTACATGGTCCTCGAGCACCACATGCGCTTCGACCGGAAGGGATACCCGAACCGGGGACACGATTACCGCCGTTATCCGAATTCGCACATCGTTCCCGTGGCCGACTGCTACGACGCCCTGACGACGATGAGGACGTACCAGAAGGCGCGAAGTCCCCTGGACGCCCTCGGGACGATGAGAATGCTGTCGTCGAGGTCGCTTTCCCCCGACTACGTGGCGGTCATGGAAAAGGCGATGGGGGTATACCCGATCGGGACAATGGTCCGGCTTTCCACGATGGAGGTCGGGGTCGTGACGGCCACGGGCCCCGAAGGCCAGGGGCCTTCCCGGCTTGCGCTCCTGGTGGACCGGCATGGGGCGCCGCTGCCCAGGCCGGAGGCCGTCGACCTCACGCGGATCGCCGGAAAGTCGAGCCTCGGGAGGCGGTCGATCCTGGCGACGGTCAACCCATTGCTTCACCCGCCCGCGCCGGCGGAGAGCTATCTGCGTTCCGCGGCGATGTGAGGGGCAGGGCGGGGGCGATGGGGGGGACAGGACGAAGTGAAGAAGATGTTGAAGGAACTGATATCAAACCTGCGATTGTCCGATAAGAATCGGCGGGGAAAGGTGTGCGCGCCACCCGGTGGCCCGGAGGCCATATGTGCCGGAAAATATTAGCGTTAGTTGTTTTTGCCTGCCTCGCGGCGCACCCCGGCCCGGTGCCGGCCGATGAAACCGTCGCGGGCGGGGCCAAAAAGGTGGGGGCGGGGTTCAAGGAGGTCGGCAAGTCCGTCGGGCATCAGGGGAAAAAGGTGGGGAGGGCGACCAAGGCGGCGGCAAAGGACACCGGCCGGGCGGTGAAGAAAGCGACGAAAGACGTCGGCAAAGGAATCAAAAAAGCGTTCACTGTGCAGTGACTGTCCCGGTACGGAATGTGCTGTGCCAACCCTCTTGAAATCGATTTCGATTATCCGGTCAGAAAACGTGTCTAAAGTGCGATCCGCGTCGCGACGATACGCCGTTCAGGAGGCGGGCGTATGGCGATCGACGTCGGCATCAAGTCGCGCTTCACGGAGATCGGCGGATACATTTTCGAAGGACCTTTCGACACGCCCCTCGCGCTGGAGGATCATCCCGGCGTCTACGTCATTCTCGACGTGAAGGGGACGGATCGCCGGGTCATCGACGTCGGCGAGGCGTCCGCCGTCCGGTCGCGCGTGAAGAACCACGAGCGAAAGATCTGCTGGGTGCAGAGATGCCGGGCCACTCTCAAGGTGGCGGTGCACTATACGAACCCCGCGCAGCGGGGCGCCGGAAGGCAGATAAAGGACGACCTGATCGAATGTTTCGATCCGCCGTGTCGCGGCTCGGATTAGGATCCCGAAGCCGACGATGCCGGCGCGGGCAAGGGGTGCCCGCGCAGGCCATCTCCCTGCTGCTACCTCGCTCCGTGGCTCAGTCGGCCCGGCTCCACCCACCACCCGGTTTCCCCCGCTGCCGCCTGTCCGGCCCATGCCGCCGCGAGCAGGCATGCGCCTGCGGTCACCATTGCAGCCATCGCGCTTCTCATGCCCCCCTGATCCGGCCGGGTTCGCTCCGCTGACAACGCCTGACTTTGACCTTGGGTGCCGGGAACGCGAGTAGGGACTCGGAGGCGGCCATGGCCGCGGGAGATGATAGGTAGTGGTGCCGAAGAGGGGAGTCGCCCGCCCGGGCCTCAGCGATCACGCTATCGGCCTCCCGGCCTCGTCGCCGCCTTGCGCCCTCCGCAAGGTCGGGCTCATCCTCGCTCATCGCTCGGCGGCGGCTCCGGTTCGACTCCCCCGGATCGGCCATGGCTGCGGGAGAAGATAGGTAGTGGTGCCGAAGAGGGGAGTCGAACCCCTACACCCTTGCGGGCACTAGACCCTGAATCTAGCGCGTCTGCCAGTTCCGCCACTTCGGCACTAGACCCGTCTCCACCGCCTCGCTACGAACCCCGGTGGGAAATGCGGGTCGATCC
>JBLNEU010000103.1:0-3241 GCA_050263015.1 Deltaproteobacteria bacterium
ACCTGACCGGCGAGGTCGTCAAGGACGGCGCCCCGCCGGCGTCCGCCGGCGCCCCGGCCCCGTTCGCGGACACGCCGACGGCGGCGATCGATTACCGCCTCGAGTTCCGCGGGACCGCCAGGGAATATTTCGGCATCTGGATCGTGAACATGCTCCTGAAGATCGTCACCCTCGGGTTCTACACCGCGTGGGCCAAGGTGCGGCAGAGGAGGTACTTCGCCGGGTCCACGCTGCTGGCGGGGGAGCCGTTCGAGTACCTGGCGGAGCCCGGGGCGCTCTTCCGGGGGTGGCTGATCGCGGTCGCCGCCGGCGTCCAGGCCGCCGCGGTCGTCGCCGCGGGCGAGGAGATCGGCGACGTCTTCGGTCTCGACGTGGACGTCGCCCTCTGATGCAGTCGTCCGGCGGCTATTTCGACGGAAGGGTTTCGGTGCGAAAGGCGGTCGTCGTCTCGGTGACGGCCGCGACGCTGGAGGTGCGGGGAGAAGGCATGGCGCTCTCGTTCCCGCTTTCCGCGATCGACGTCACGTCGGGAGTCGGAGACATCCGCCGGTTCATCAAGCTTCCGGACGGCGGCATGTGCGACGTGGACATTCCCGCCTTCCTCGAACGTGTTCGCGCGGCGCAGGGGAAGGGGACGGGGCCTTCGCTCGTCCACCGGTGGGAGAGGAGCATGGCGTACGTCGCGCTGGCCCTCGCGCTGACGGCCGCGATCGTGGCCGCCGGCGTCCGGTGGGGCGTGCCGGCCCTCGCGAAGAGGGTCGCATTCGCCGTTCCGATCGAGGCGGAGGCGCGGATGGGGAAGGAATCGCTCGCCATCCTCGACCGCTTCGTCTTCGGGCCCTCGGGGCTCCCGCAGGCGCGGCGGAAGAATCTCCGGTGGCTGTTCGCCGACGTGGGGCGGGCTGCGGGACTCGACGCCGGATCCCGCCTCGAGTTCCGCAAGGGGAAGGGAATCGGGGCCAACGCCCTGGCCCTGCCGGACGGCATCGTCGTGATCACCGACGAGATGGTGCGGCTGGCGCGGAACGACGACGAGATCGCGGCCGTCCTGGCCCACGAGGCGGCGCACGTCCGAGGCCGCCACAACATGCGGCACATCCTCCAGAACTCGATGACGGTGCTCATCGTCGCGGCGGTGACCGGCGACGTCGCCTCGATCTCGTCGCTGGCCTCGACGGTGCCGACTCTCCTGATCGACGCCCGGTATTCGCGCGACTTCGAGCGCGAAGCCGACGCCGCGGTCGCCGTCTACCTCTGGAGGCGGAGGATCCCTCTCAGGCGATACGCGGACATCCTGGGCCGCCTCCAGGCCGAGCTCGACGGGAAAGCGCCCGGGGACCCGCCGCCCCTGAAAAACTATCTTTCGACGCACCCGCCGACCGGCGAGCGGATCAGGTCGATCCAGGGGCGGTGAACCGGTCCGGCCTGTGCAAACGCCGCGGCGTTGCACTATCATTGACGATATGAGCGCCGCCCCGCCGGATCCCCGCACCGACCTCAAGGGAATGACCGTGATCGAACTGGAGGCGCTCTTCGGCCGGTCCGGAAAGGAGAGGTACCGGGCGCGGCAGGTCTCCCGCTGGATCTACCAGCGGCACGCGGAGAACTTCCGGGCGATGACGGATCTCTCGCTCGATTTCCGCCGGGAACTCGAGCGGGCCTGCCGCATCGCGGCGCCCCCCGCGGTGAGGGAACAGCTTTCCGTCGACGGCACGGAAAAGTACCTCTTCCGGCTGGAGGACGGCGAGGCGGTCGAGAGCGTCCTCATCCCCGACGAGGACCGCCGCACGCTCTGCATCTCCTCGCAGGCCGGCTGCGCGCTCCGGTGCGGGTTCTGCGCGACCGGCGCGACGGGTTTCCGCCGGAACATGACATCGTCCGAGATCATCCACCAGGTCTGCTTCGCGGCGGGCCGCCTCGAGGTCCGCGGCGCCGGGCTCTCCAACGTCGTCTTCATGGGGATGGGGGAGCCGCTGGAGAATGCGGCCGAGGTCTCGCGGGCCGTGGACATCCTCCTCTCGCAGTTCGGCTTCGGACTGTCGGGGAAGCGCGTGACCGTGTCCACCGCGGGGGTCGTCCCGGCGATGCTGGCGCTGGCGGAGAAGTACCCCGTGAGCTTCGCCGTCTCGATCAACGCGCCCCGCGACGACCTCCGGTCCGCCCTGATGCCGATCAACCGGAAATATCCGCTCAAGGAGCTCGTCCAGGCGATCCGGAAGGTCCCCCTCCAGAGCGGTCGGAAGGTGACGGCGGAGTACGTGCTGCTGGCGGGGGTCAACGACTCGCCGCAGGACGCGCGGGACCTGGCGCGCCTCCTGAGGGACGCCCGCGTCAAGGTCAATCTCATTCCCTTCAACGCCCACGAGTGCGGCGAATTCCGCTCCCCCGGTCCCGAGGCCGTGGACAGGTTCCGCGACATCCTGCTGACCGCCGGGGTCCAGGCGATCACGCGGGAGCAGCGGGGCGCGGACATCGCAGCCGCGTGCGGGCAGCTCCGGGGCGGTTCGCCGGGAAAAAGACCTTGAGCCCGGCGTAAGTTGCCCCTAACATTATAAAATTGAAGTTGCCGGGGCGGAGGGGCGATAAGCGAGACATGGGGGAGATTCTCGGCGTCATCGGCGGCTCCGGCCTCTACGAAATGGACGGGATGACGAACGTCCGGCGCGTCACGGTCCGGACGCCGTTCGGCGACCCGTCGGACGCCCTCGTGGTGGGGGAGATCGCGGGGCGGACCCTCGCATTCCTGCCCCGCCACGGCCGCGGACACCGGGTCCCGCCGTCGCAGATCAACTACCGGGCCAACATCTACGCGCTCAAGAAGATCGGCGTCCGGTGGGTCCTCTCCATCTCCGCCGTCGGCAGCATGAAGGAGAGCATCCGCCCCGGCGACATCGTCGTCGTGGACCAGTTCTACGACCACACGAAATTCCGGCCCAACACGTTCTTCTCCGACGGCGTCGTCGGTCACATCATGTTCGCCGACCCGGTCTGCCCGTGCCTCGGGGAGCTCGCCTTTGCGTCCGCGAAGAAGGTCCTCAAGCGCGCGCACCGCGGCGGGACGTACCTGTGCATGGAGGGGCCGGCGTTTTCGACCCGCGCGGAGTCCAACATCTACAGGAAATGGGGCGTCGACGTGATCGGGATGACGAACATGCCCGAGGCGAAGCTCGCCCGCGAGGCGGAGCTGTGCTACGCAACGCTGGCGCTTGCGACCGACTACGACTGCTGGCACGAATCGGAA
>JBLNEU010000104.1:0-4526 GCA_050263015.1 Deltaproteobacteria bacterium
TGCGGTTGTCCTACCCTGCCGTTCTTTGGCATTTCCTGTCCACCCGAAAACGCATTAACCTTTAATAATCAAGCTTGGATACGCTCCTTCCAAGCAGCTGGTCGCACGTTCGAGTCGTGCCAGGTGCGCCAACCGTTTCGCATGTCTGCCCCCCTCTCGACAACCTGGAGCCCGAATTGCTTTGCCATTCTGCGAGTGACAAGATGGTCATCGACGGACGTCCACGTGGCGGCGGCGACCACGCTAACCGTCTGCGGCACCGGCCGTTGCCGCGGACTCGATAAGGATCTCTATCGATGCATTCCGACGGATGTGCCTGCCGATTCGCACGGGAACGCGCCTTCACCCCGATCTTGCGTATCGCGCGCGCGGGAACGGTCCTCGCCGCGATTCCCGCCGCTTTCGCCATCCTTCTTGCGGCGACGGCCGATGCCGGGTCCCGGCCCCGGGACACCAACGCGGCGGCCGCGGCTCCGGCGGATCCCGGCGCCGTCGCGCGGCGGGCCACTATCAGGTCGCTGCGAGTGCGACTGAGCCTCGACCCGAAGGCCGCCGCCGACATCGGCCGGCTCGCGGACGCGCTCCGGGATGCCGACCCGCAGGTGCGGGGCGAGGCCGTCCTGGCCCTCGGCAAAACCGGTTCCCGCGGACTGTCCCACGTCACCGGGGCGCTCCGGGACGGCGACCCCGCCGTGCGCCGGAAGGCCATCCGGGCGCTCCGGTGGTCGGGCCCCGGCGAGCAAGGGGTCGTTTCCGCGGTGGCAGGCGCCGTTGAGGACCGCGACTCCGACGTCCGTCGCGACGCCCTTCAGGCACTCCAGGATTTCGGCGACGACGCGGCCCCGGCCATCCCCGCTCTCCGGCGCGCGCTGTCCAACCCGGACGCGAACTGCCGGAACATGGCGGTAGACGTCCTCCGGCGACTGGGGCCCGAGGCGCTCCCCGTTCTGGGGGAGGCCCTGTCGGCGGGAGACAAGGGGGTCCGCGGTCATTCCGCCCGGATCCTGGGCGAACTGGGCGACCGGTCCGAAGGCGCCCTTCCCGCGCTCAAGGCAATGGCCGAAAACCAGCGCGAGGATCCCTGGGTCCGGCACGAGGCGACCACGGCCATCGGCGCGATCCGGCTCAGGTCGACCGGCAGACGACCGTCCGCGGAGGACATCCCGCGCTTGCTCGATTCCCTGAAGGAGCCGGTGTGGACCAAGGAAGATAAGGCATCGGTTCCCTCCGCCCTTCGTTCCCTCGGAAGACCGATCGTGTCGGACGACGCGCGGACGGCGCTCAAGGCGATGTCCGACGAGCAACTGCTCGCCCGCTTCGAAGCCGACAAAAGGAGGGACCGCCGCGAAAGGGTCGCGGCATCGATCGCCCGGGTGGGACCGGAGGCGGAAGCGCCGCTGCTTGCCGCGGTCCGAAGCCCCGAGCCCGAAGTCCGGGCGTGCGCCCTTTTCGCCCTGTCGAAACTCGGCTCGACCGGGCCCGCCGCCTTATCGACCTTGAGAGAGGCGCTGCGCGACCCGGACCCCTTCGTCCGAGCGGCGGCTGCCAACGCGCTCGGCGCCGTGCACGAAAAAGCGGCGGACCGGGTCCCCGACCTCGCGGCCATGCTGGACGACCCCGACTCCGGGGTCCGCCGCGGTGCGCTCGAGGCCCTGGGGACGGTTGATCCGGCCGGGAAGCGTTGCGTCCCCGCGATCGTTGGAGCGCTGGGCGACCGGGACGAATCGGTACGCCGGACGGCCGTCGCGATACTATCCGGGCTGGTATCGCGTTCGGATGAGGCGACCCGGGAGATACTCCGCGCGCTTCCCCGGGACGAAACCCGGGCGCACGATGCGTCATCGCGCCTGGCTCTCCTCGAAAAGCTCGGTCCTCCCGCGATCCCGCTCCTGGCGGGACAGTTCGAGAAAGCCCCCAGGTCCTCGACTGCCGCCGCCCTGGGGCTCTTTGGCCCGTGGGCCGGGGCGGCCGTGCCGGCGCTGGAGAAGGGACTGAAATCGACCGACCCCGAGCTGCGGAGAGAATGCGTCGTGGCGCTCGGCCGCATCGGGCCGGGCGCGAAGGCGGCCGTCCCCGCGCTCGTGGCCGTCCTCAAGGATCCCGACTTCTCGGTTCGCCACCGCGTGCCCGGGGCGCTGGTCAGGATCGGTCCGGAATCGCCCGAAGTGTTGGGGGCGCTGACCCGGATTCCGAAGGAATACTCCGGGCGGGAGGACGTCGTCGACGCGCTGGCCGCGGCGGGAGCGCCCGCGGTGCCGCACCTCGCGGCGGCCCTCGCCGAACGTGATCCCGACTTGCGAGCAAGAGCCGCCCGCGCCCTCGCGAAGATCGGCGTCGCCTCTCGGGACGCCGTGCCGGCGCTCCTCGCATCCGTCGAAGACGACGATCCGAACGTCGGTTCGAGCGCGGTCAGGGCGCTCGATGAAATCGGCTTCGTCCCGCGCGGCGCCCTTCCGCGTCTCATCGACATCGCGAAATCCCGAAAAGACGTGTATCTCCGCGCCTGGTCGGTCCGGGCGATCGGGGCGGTCGGTCCGGAGGGAGCGGCCGCCGCGCCGGCGCTGATGGAAATCATCGCCCGCAAGACCGACATCCCGAGCACCGACGACGCCCTCTACGACGCCTCCCTCGAGGCGCTGGCGAGGACGGCGCCCGGGTCCGCCCGGCCCGTCATCGCGAAGGCGCTCAAGAGCCGCGATGCGTCCTGGCGGGCCCACGCGGCGCGCATCCTGATGGAGCTCGACCCCGCAGCCGGAGAGGCGCTCGCCCGGCCCGTCCTTCTCAAGGCCCTGGGCGAGCGGAACGAGAGAGTGCGCGTCGCGGCAGCGCTGACCCTCCGGGAACACGATCCGTCCTCGACCGCCGCGGTCCGTACGCTTGCCGCCGACATCGAAGCGCACGGAAAGGGAGAAACGATCGCTGCCGCGTTGGAGAAGGCCGGCTCGCAAGCCGTCCCCCACCTCGTGAGGGTCTTCGAGACCGGGAAACCCGGGGGGCGGAAGGCAGCCGCCACGTGCCTGGGCCGGCTCGGGCCGGCCGCCGCCGAAGCGGTCCCGGCCCTCGTGGCCGCGCTGGAGGAGAGCGACGACGTCATGGCCGGGGTGGCGGTGAGAACCTTGGGCGCGATCGGGCCTGCCGCGAAGGCGGCCGTTGCCGCGCTGGCGGACCTGTTGCGGGGTCGCAGCGGTCCCTTGGCGAGCTACGCCGCCGAAGCGCTGGGGGAGGTCGGGCCCGATGCGGCCGCCGCGGTTCCGGCGTTGCGGCAGGCCTTGCGAGGTTCGAACCACATCACCCGGGACAAGGCCGCCCGCGCCTTGGGGAAGATCGGCCCCGCCGCCCCGGAGGCCGTTCCGGATCTCGTCGCCGCCCTTGGGAACGGCGTCGCCGCGCCGAACGGAGCTGTCGAGGCACTCGGGCTGATCGGCCGCCGGGAGCCCCGGCTCGTGATCCCCATGCTCGAAAAGGACGGCGGACAGGAGCCGCGCCGGCGCGTCTTTTCGGCGGCGGCCCGCCTGGCGGCGGATCCGGGAGACGCGGCCGCCATCTCCGACCTCGAGAACGTCATGACGGACGGCCCGGAACCGGCGAGGCACGCGCTGCACGACCTCGATCCGAAGGCGCTCGGACCCGGCCAATCCGGGGCGTTCAGGCGCTGGCTTGCGCACGGGGACCCCGCGGTGAGGATGCAGGCCGCGTCGCTCCTGGGCCGGCGCGGCGGGGAAGCGAAGGACGCCGTCGCAATTCTCGCGGCGGGAGTCAAGGACCCGGATCCGCGCGTGCGCGAGTCGTTCCTCCGGACCCTGAGGGAGATCGGCCCGGAAGCAAAGGACGCGGTTCCCGTTCTGAAGGAAGCGTTGGGCGATTGGCGATCGTCGATCCGGTGGGCTGCTTACGACGCGATCGCGGCGATCGACCCGAAGGCCGCCCCGCCGATCCTGCGGCCCTGATGATGCACGCTCCAAGGACGGTGCCGGTTCCCGGCCGTGAATCCTATTCCTTGACGGTGCTGACCAGATCCTTCTCGCGGATCTCCGCGCATTTGCCGGCCGTGCACGCGGCGGTAGAGGACGCCTTATCCACTTCGGTCACCTTCAGCTCGGCCACCTGTTCGGTGACCCGCTTGATGACCTCTCCCGTCGCCGGGCTCTTGATCTCGCGCACGACCCTCGTCACATAGAGGGCCTGGCCCTTCTCGACGCCGGACTCCTTTCCCAGGTCCAGGTAGCAGCATTTCGCGCTGTTGTCGTAGTAGGCGACCAGTCCGTTGATCGGTCCTTCCGAGATCTTCGACGCATACTCGACCACCTGCGTGATGATGTTCTCGAGGGCCTTCTTCGTGGCCTTGCCGAGGAGGGTATTGCCGTAGTTCGACACGTCGGAACTGTAATACCCGCCGACGGAGAGCCCGGACGCGCCTTCCTCGCCGGTGCCGTCCGCGGCGAAGAGGATCTCCCCCGTCGTGGCGTCGATCATCCGGACGGTCAACGCGACCTTTCCCGTCGTGGTCTTCTTGCCGATTCCCATGA
>JBLNEU010000105.1:0-4763 GCA_050263015.1 Deltaproteobacteria bacterium
AACGATGGAATACCCGCGGGTGACCCCGGAGGACATCCGGTACCTCAAGCAGGCGATCGGCGAGTCGCACGTTTCCGCCGGGGAGTCCAATCTCGACCTCCACTCCAAAGACGAGTCTTACCACGAGCCGCACCGGCCCGACGTCGTCGTCTGGCCGCAGAAGACCGCGGACGTCGCGGTCGCGGTGAGACTCGCCGCCCGCAGGGGATACGCCGTCACCCCCTGGTGTGCGGGGACCAGTCTCGAGGGAAACCCGATCCCCATTCGGGGAGGGATCTGCGTCGACTTCTCCGAGATGAACAGGATCCTGGAGGTCCGCGAGAGGGACCTCCAGGCCGACGTCGAGGTCGGAGTCCCCTACCGCGAGCTCAACAACCAGCTTCGCCGCCACGGGCTGTTCTTCCCGCCGGATCCCGGCGCCCACGCCTGCATCGGAGGGATGATCGGCAACAACGCGTCCGGGGTGCGCACGGTGGCGTACGGCGCCACGCGCGACTGCGTCCTCGGTCTTACGGCGGTCATGGCCGACGGCGAGACGATCACGGTCGGGAGCCGGGCCATCAAGAGCTCGTCGGGCTATGACCTCGTGCGCCTCCTGGTCGGGAGCGAAGGGACGCTGGGGATCGTGACCCGCGCGACGCTCAAGCTCCGGGGCCTGCCGCCGGAATACCTGACCGTCGTGGCGGTCTTCCCGACCGTCGGCGACGCCTGCCGGGCCGTCAGCGACACGATCCGGTACGGGCTCAACCCCGCCGCCCTCGAGCTGATGGATGCGGCCGTCGTCGCCGAGATCAACCGCGACCGGAAGATGTCGCTCGACGAGAGCCCGATGCTCTTCCTCGAGTTCCACAACGTCAACGACGCGGCGCTGTCGAGCCAGTTCGGCCTCGTCGAGGGGCTGCTGCGGGAGCACGGGGCGAAGAAGATCGAGCGCGGCATCGGCGCCGACGAGAGGGCCCGCCTCTGGGAAGTGCGCCACGGGGCCCTCGAATCGATCAAGCGCAATCACCCCGGACAATCGGTGCTGCTCGTCGACACCTGCGTTCCCATCAGCCGCTACGCGGAGATGGTGGACAGGGCCAAGGAGGCGGTCGACCGGGAAAAAGCCGTCGGCTTCTTCTGGGGCCACGCCGGCGACGGGAACCTCCACCTCGGCCTCATGTACCATCCGGGCGACGCGGCCGCCCGCGAGGCGGTCGAGCGGGTCAACCGCGCCGTGGTCGAGCACAGCATCGCGGCGGGCGGAAGCTGCACCGGCGAGCACGGGGTGGGGATCGGCAAGCTCGCCTTCATGGACATCGAGCACGGCAAGTCGCTGGAGTACATGCGGCGCGTCAAGGCGGCGCTGGACCCGAAGGGAATCCTCAATCCGGGGAAGATGCTTCCCGCCCCGATGCCCGGTCCGCCGCGGACGGGGCGCGAATGAACACCCTCCTCAAATACGGAACGGACGGCCTGCGGCTTTCGCTGCCCGAAACGCCCGGGTTCCAGGGGGTGCTCTCGCCGTCGGAGCCGGTGGTGCTGCGCGAGCCCGGCAGCGCCGTCGCGGAAACACTTGCCGCGCCGACCGGCGGGCTTCCCCTCGCGGAACTGGCGCGGGGCAGGAAGAGCGCGTGCATCGTCGTGAGCGACGTGACGCGCCCGGTCCCGAACCCGGTCCTTCTGCCCCCGATCCTCTCGACCCTGTCCGGCGCAGGGATTCCACGGGAGAACATCCTGCTCCTGGTCGCGACGGGAATGCACCGGCCGTCGTCCGACGAGGAGATCGTCCGCCTCGTGGGTCCGGATATCGCTCGCGACTACCGGGTGGTCGATCACGACTCGAAGCGCCGCGACGAGATGGTCGAAGTCGGAAAGATCGGCGGCCGGGTCCCGGCGCTCGTGAACCGCGGATACGTCGAGGCCGACCTCAAGATCCTCACGGGGTTCATCGAGCCTCACATGTGGGCCGGCTACTCGGGAGGGCGCAAGTCGATCCTCCCGGGCATCTGCTCGATCGAGACGCTCCAGTTCATGCACGGGCCCGAGATGGTGGCGCACCCCGGGTGCGAATACGGGCTGCTGGAAGGCAATCCTTTCCACGAGGCGGGCCTCGAGGTCATGGCCATGGCGGGGGCCGACTTCATCGTCAACGTGACGCTCTCCACGAAGAAGGAGATCACGGGAGTGTTTTCGGGCCACCCCGTCGAGGCCCACGGCGCGGGGTGCGCTTTTCTCGCCCGGCACTGCGTCAAGGAACTCGCCGCGCCGCTCGACTTCATCGTCACGACGAACGCGGGGGCGCCGCTCGACTGCAACCTCTACCAGACGGTCAAGGGAATCACCGGGGCGGCTCCCGCGGTGAAGGAAGGCGGCGACATCGTCATCGCGAGCCGCTGCGTTGAGGGGGCCGGAAGCGCGGAGTACCGGAAGATCCTGGAGATGGTGGATTCGCCACCGGCATTCGTAGGCCGGCTCATGCGGAAGGAATTCTTCGTCCCCGACCAGTGGTGCGCGCAGGAGACGTATCAGGTCTTGAGCGGCAGGACCGTCTGGCTCTACTCGGAAGGGCTTCCGGCCGAGGAGCTCGCCCGTTACCACTTCCGCCCGGTCCGCGACATCGCCGCGTGTGTCCGGGAGCTTCTCGACAAGCACGGCGCCGGCGCCCGCTGGGCCGTGGTGCCGGACGGCCCCATGCTGATCCTGAGACCGGCCCGGTCCTGACCGCAACTGCCGGGTGAAGGCCGGGGGGAGTCGGCCGTTTCTCTTCCTGCTCTACCCTTCCCACGGAGTCATGAGCTGGAAGTAATTCCCGTCCGGATCCGCGAATGTCGCGATCCACCCGTCGGCGCTCTCTCCCATCCGGTACGGCTCCGCGACTACCTTGGCTCCAAGGCCCTTTATCCTGTCGAATTCTCCCTTCACATCCCGAGTCTCGAAGTTGAACATCATGCGCTCGGGATGCGGGTTCCTGCCCTTGACTTTGTCGTGTGGCCCGAAGGTCAGGAACGTCCTTCCGGCGTTGAATCCGTAATAGCCCTCCATCACCCAATCCGGATCCTTCTGAAACAGCTTCTTGTAGAAATCGCTGAGCCGTTTCGGGTCCTCCGAGAAAACCAGCAGTGAGTTCAGGTCCAACAGTCTGCCTGCCTCCTTCCGTCGTGCCGGCAAAGGCTCTGACGATTTTCCGGCCATGGGTCATTTCTCCTTTCTCGCGATATGCATCGAACCCGCGGTTGCCAATCACCCGCACCACGTGTGATGAATCCCGATCGCGGCGAGATCCGTCCGGGCAGCCGTTCCCGTTCCGCGCCACGAGTGCAGTCACGCGACCCGGGCGCCGCGGATGCGGCCGAAGGGGCCACGGCGCAGAGCACGACGCTGGAAAAGGACGGAACGGTCCTGTTCCGGCTGGAGAGGTCGAAGTGGCGCGGTTGTCGCGGGATGGCTGGTCCCGTCGCCTCGCGAGCCTGAACCCGTCAGGATTCCCGGGGCAATAGCCGCGCGTCAAACCTGAATATTTCCGGTTTGCCGATCACGAGCTTCCGGAAATCGGGATGCGCGGGATTGAGGAGGTAGTTCCGCTCCATCGGGACGACGACGGAGGGAACCGTCAGCACTGCGGTGCGTTTGGATGCGATCCAGGCATCCCCGAGCGTCTGGCACTGGCGCGGGTACGGACCGTTGTCGCGCCAACGCCTGGGCAGCGTGGAGATCTCGACCGACTCGATTCGAACGGATTGCGGAATGTCGACGGGGATGACCACGTATCCCGGGGGCATGTCCTCCACGTCGGCGTGCACCAGCAGCTCCAGGGCAGCCAAAGAGACGGCCGACGCGGCATACACGACAGGCGTGCCTTCCGAGTTCCACCGGCCGGCTTGCCGGCGGGCCCCCTCGCCGTCGAACGCCGTTGCGGCAAAGCGTGACTTGACAAGCCGCCAGACCCGGGTCAACCGAAGATCCCGTGCTCAAGGCGCCCCAGGACGCGCTCGACTTCCAAGGCGCCGATGTCGGTATCGATGACCTTCAGGGGCGCCCGCCCGCCGAGGGAACGGTTCGGCTTGTGCAGCCAGCGCCGTGCCTTCTCTTCGTCCTCGAGCACGTCCAGCGCCCTTGCATAGATGCGCGCCAGGCGCGCCAGGCGATCGGATTCGGTGGCGCTCAGCCGCTGACGCCGGGCTTTGCGCCGAGCCATGGTTCGGGACGAGGACGCGATGAGCTCGATGGCCTCGGCGCCGCTCAGGGCGATCTTCGCGCACACCCGTTCGAATGCGGAGAACGGAAGCCCGTATCTTACGGCTTCATCGAGGTCGAACGGGGAGTGTATCTTCCTGCCCAGGACCCGGTCTCCTCCCAATACCTCGCACATCCGGAGAATGGCCTCCATGAGATTCCTCCCGGTGCGGCCGCCTCGCGCCGACGTCGCCACATGGCAATATGATACGGCCTTATGGCAGGCACGTCAAACGTGATGGCAGCGGGCGGCGATTGCCGATCCGATCGGTAGAGGCGGAAGAAGTGGCCCAGATGCCGGGGAGCAAGGGACTGCCTGAGAAGATCGGGGAGTGACCCTGTGAGTGGCGGCGGGGGGAGTCGCCCGCCTGAGGGTCCGGCGTTCTCGCCTTCGCACTCTGAGGCGCGGCTCGGGGTTTACGCCGTCCTAAAGTCGGGCTTTTCCTCGCTTATCGCTCGGCGCCCCGAAACACCGTCGAAACCGTCATCACTAATCGCGCTGAATTGATTGCGAAAAGAGCGTGAGTGGGGCGGGGGGAGTCGCCCGC
>JBLNEU010000106.1:0-8251 GCA_050263015.1 Deltaproteobacteria bacterium
CTCGCCGTTCAGGTAGACGCAGGAAGGGAGAACGCGCTTCTGGTCCTTGACGTAGGACTCGACCATCGCGATGGTCGACGAAGCCGGCGAGTAGAACGCTGAACCGGTCTTGAGAAGAGCGACCACTTCGCCGCCGGCCTTCCGGGTCCGGTTGACCATGGCTTCCATCACTTCCTTGGCCTTCGCGGCGTCGCCGTACTTCTGCTCGAGCAGCTCCATGACCGGGATGCCGGCCACGCTCGTGTAACGGACGAGGGGAACCATGTCGTCGCCGTGGCCGCCGAGGGTCATCGCGGTGACGTCGCGAACCGATACGCCGAGCTCCCACGAGATGAACGTCGCGAAGCGCGCCGAGTCGAGAACGCCGGCCTGGCCGATGACCTTGGAGTACGGGATCCCGGTGATCCTCTGGCAGAGCGTGACCATCGCGTCCAGGGGATTGGAGATCACGACGACGAAGGCCTTCGGGGCGTGCTGCTTTATCCCCTCCGCGACCTGCGTCATGATCTTCGAGTTCACCTCGATGAGGTCGTCGCGGCTCATGCCGGGCTTGCGGGGGAGCCCCGCGGTCACGATGACGACGTCGGAGCCGGCGATGTCGGCGTAGTTGTTGGTCCCCTTGAGCTTGATGTCGAATCCGTCGACCTTGGAGGCTTCGGCGATGTCAAGGCACTTGCCCTGAGGCATCCCCTCGACGATGTCGAACAGCACGACGTCGCCGAGTTCCTTCTGTGCGCAAAGCTGTGCAAGCACGCCGCCGATCTGCCCTCCGCCGATGACCGCAATCTTCGTCCTTGCCATTGGGTTCCTCCTCCGGGTGATTTGAGTGTCCGCGAGCTCGCTGCCAAAAAAGAGGGCTGGATCCGAAGCGCGTCCGGCCCGCTGAAGAGCGGTAAAGGGAAAGGCGAACTGCCGGTGACAGCGTGAAGTTTATCGACGTCTCATGCGGCGGTCAAGCAGATATTCGCGGCATTCGATCTACTTGCGGCAATCCGTCGAATGTGGTCGTTCCCGAGACCCGATACGGGTGGACTTTGGACGCATGTCGACCTCCGCGGACCAAAGTCGCGTCGCCGTAATTCCGCCATGATATGCATTAATATTAAACCCTAAAGAAGGCGGGAACCGGACGGCCACGAAACGGGCAGAAATTCTTCCGAAGACAACGAGGGGTTACGGGCGCACCGCCCGTAACCCCTCTCTCTTTCATCCGGCGTCCCGAAGAGCCCCAGCCGGCTGGACCTCCCCCGATCGCGCCACGTGTGCCCCGGGGCGAGTCGCCTTGCGAACGGGGATCGGCATCGGCGCCCCCGCCCGCTTCCTCCGGGCAACGCCCGCCTCCGCGGGCGAATGCGATGCGCTATCGCGTCAGGAGGGCATCCGCGATCTTCTCTGCCCGGGCGAACGCGGTATCCGTCTCGAGCATGCTGGAGCGGACTCCCAATGCATCCCGGCGCGCTCGTTCGAGCTCGGACTTCGCGCGCGCCAGATCAGCCGAAGTGTATCTTCCCGCGGCGGTCCGTTCCGCTTCCGCAATCCTCGACCTGACCGCGGCCGCGCGCCTCGCGAATGCCTCGGCCATCCTGCGCTTTTCGGCAAGGCGCCCCTCGAGCTCGGCGACGGCGGCCCGGAAAACGCGCGGGAGGATCGGCCTTATCCCTTCATGCCCCGGCCGCGATCGATACTCCAGCGACGCGAGATAAACGAGGGCCGGAATCAGGGATCTCTCATCGCTCAGAAGCCGCAAATTGCCGTGATCCCCATGGACGCCGGAGATATCCGCGGATGGAGACGGTCCGACCGCATCCGATGTATCGGCCGCGGAATGCCGGCGCATCTCCGTCGCGAATTCGTTCCAGGCGGCGAAAGGTATGCCTTCTCCGTTCCTGGGGGAGTATTTCGAGGTACCGCTTGCCACCGCGCGGACGGCTTCCACGAATTCCGGTGTCCTGGCATACAGCAATCGATTGCTCCTGAAAGCGTCCATGAAGGCAATGTCGCAGCACTTGCTCGACGGTTCGAAATCCGCCTTCGAGTCGGTGGATGGATAGACGGTTCCCGTCCACAGGACCAAAAACAGCATGCACCCAACGCATCCTCGCACAACTGGTTTCATCGCCCCCCCCCGGTCAGTGCCTCCCCCCTAACAGGTTCATTCGGCACGCGTGAAACTTGCCTGGGATTGAGTGACGACGCCGCGGTCTTGTCAGAAATCTATATTGAATAATCGAAGGTTGCAGGGGGGACCGGCAACTGCCCAACCTTCCGTAGAAGCAAGTCGGATAGAAAAGGCGTGCCGGGCCCGAACGCCAGATCTTTCTTCGTGCGTTTCTAACACTGTCATATTAGTTTGTCAACAGTAAAGAAAACATATAAGTAAATCCGCATTTACAAAAGTAAGGAGCGATCGACAGATAAATGACGCGTGTATTTCAGAGGCGGCGGGAAAGCGCAGTACAGGAGCCGGGGGCTCCGCCCTACGATGGCCGGCCTTACGGTTTCCCGCGATTCGGGGCGAAATCGAAGTACGAATCGGCGCCGGTTTTCAGGTCGCCGACGCGTTCTCCTTTGCAGGTACCGGTTCCCCTGTATCCTTCGAACCGTTCCGTGCCGTCGATGAACTCCACCGGCCCCTCGAAGACGGTCCTCTTCCCCCCCCATCCACCGGCGTGGCGGTCCCTCCCCCCTTCGTGAGAAGTGTCGACCCAACATTGAGCGTGGTGATGCGGTAACTGGTGAAGGTCCCCTTCCCATCCACAAAATCGAAGATGGCGCTGTTCCTCGTAGACGGGAATCTTGACCTTCCGAACGTGAATCCTAAAGGACATACCGGAGAACCCATGAGTCACTGCGACGACATCAACGGCACCGACCCGCAGCAGACCCCGGACCCGCGCCATGAGCCGGCGGAGGGCGACATGCCCCCCGGCTGGCTGTATTCGTTGAATTCGTTCCTGGAACGCGCGTTCCTCAAGGCGGATGTCGATACCGGGTGTTGACCTCCGTGAGCCGGGCGGGCAGTCTGCCCGCCGATCTCCGACTCCGGATGGCGGGCGAAGTCCGGCCTGCGGCCCGCCACGTTCCATTTTCGCTCGTTGACGGGCGGACCCGCGCTTGGCCCCGCCGTAGCACGGGCCGGGGCGCGAGATCCTTACTCTGCGGCTATCGGCTCAGCTTCGCCGCGATCGTCGCGACGTGTCGGCCCTGGAACCTCGCCGCGGCCAGCTCGTTCTCCGACGGCGACCGCTCCCCCTTCGTGCCCGCGATCGTGGAGGCGCCGTACGGAGAGCCGCCGGTGATTTCGTCGTTCCGCATCTGTCCCTGGAACGAATACGGCAGCCCCGCGACGATCATCCCCTGATGAAGCAGGGTGATGTGGAACGACAGGATCGTCGACTCCTGCCCGCCGTGTTGCGTCGCGCTCGCGGCGAAAACGGATCCGACCTTCCCGACGAGCGCCCCCGACAGCCAAAGCCCTCCGGTGGCATCGAGGAACTGGCGCATCTGCCCGCACATGTTGCCGAAGCGCGTCGGCGTTCCGAAGAGGATCGCGTCCGCCGCCTTCAGATCGTCCACCGTACAGACCGGGATGCCGGCGAGCGTCTTCTGAAATGCCGAGGCGCCCATCTTTTCAAGCACTTCCGGCGGCAGCGTTTCCGGGACGCGGCGCAGGAAGACGTCTGCACCCGGAACCTCCCCCGCCCCTTCCGCGACCGCCTGTGCCATACGGTAGACGTGTCCGTACATGGAATAGAAAACCACGAGGATTTTCACGGCGCGCCTCCTTAACTGGAAGTGAGTGCTCCTTCGGGTATCGCCGGCGTCTATCTCGTCATCCGGACCAGGACGACATCCGCGTCGGGTGCAGTCCGGAACCAGGCAAAGATCTCCCCGACCTCCTTTTCGAGCCGCAGTCGCTCGGGTGTACCGATCGGAAACCCGCGGGCCTTCTTCGACAGCTCGCGGGACAGGTTCCCCTTCTCCTCCGCTGCCTTCGTGAGGCGCGCCTCCGCCTGGCGGCCGTTTTTTTCCGCCGTGAGCAACAGGCGTTGCTCGTCCCGATCCTCGACTTCAATAGTCCGATTGCCGTAGGTCGTTCCCGCGGAAACCTGGATCCCGTCGACCGGGCAGGAATGGTCGAAGTATTTTGCCCGCAGCGTCCCCTCCCCGCCGGCGGCCTTGAGAGCGGACCTGGCGGCATGTCCCAGCCTCGCCCCCACGAGGGATCCGGCGCATGTGTGGCCGTGGAACTTCTCCAGGGATTCCGTGAAACCGGGATCCAGGACGTCGGCGCTCGCATTGCCCCGCGTAATCCCGGTGCCGACCGACAGCATCAACAGCAGAAGCATGCAGATCCGGATGATCGGTCCGCTCCTTGCGCATGTCGGCAGCGTTGAAGACAATGCGCCTTCTTTCATGTTTGCCTCCATGGTTTTCTCCGGGCCGTCAAGGGGGCACAGGGCAAGCCGAAATTTCAGACCGCTTCCCGACCATGGGCCGCGCAGAAGTGGGTCTCGAACGTCACGTGCACCAGGCCGAGCTCCCTGGGGAGGAGGCCGTAGTAGCCGTCCGGGTCAAGCGGGCGCGAAGAGACGACCGCGATCTCCGCAGCGAGGATTCCCGGGCCCACGGACCACACGTGGAGGTCGGAGACCCGATTGTCTCCCTCCGATTCGATCGCTTTCCGGATCGCCTCCCGAACCTCCTCGCGGACCTGCAGATCGAGAAGCACTCGGGCCGACAAGCGGAGCAGCCCCCAGGACCAGCGTAACACGAGGGCCGCGCCGACAAGTCCCATGAAGGGGTCCAGCCACCTCTGCCCGAAGTATTTTCCGGCGAGGAGCGCAAAGATCGCGAGGACCGAGGTCAGGGCGTCCGCCAGCACATGAAGGTAGGCGGACCTGAGGTTGTGATCCGCGTGGTCGTCGCGGTCGGATGGATGACGCGCATGGTGCCGATAAGGCTTCCCGTTCCGGGATTTGCCGCGATGCTCATGGGTATGATTTTCGTCTTCATCCCGCTCACGGCCGCCCTCTCCGTGGGAGTGGCCGCGCCCGCCGAGAATGACGAGGCATGCGCCGTTGACGATCAGGCCGAGCACCGCGACGAAGATCGCCTGGTCGAATCCTATGGACACGGGCGAGAAGAAGCGCACGGCGCTTTCCCAAGCCATGATCAAGGCGATCAGCGCGAGCATCGTTGCGCTCGCGAACGCCGCCAGCGAGTTCACTTTCCCCGTGCCGAAGTTGAAGCGGGAATCGTCGGCGTGGGTACGGGTGTAGTAATACGCGAACACCGAGATGGCGAGCGCCGAGGCATGGCTTCCCATGTGGAGCCCGTCGGCCAGGAGCGCCATCGAACCGAAGACGATTCCCGACACGATCTCGACGATCATCGTCACGACCGTGACGATGCTGACGGTCAGCGTTCTCTTTTCGGCCGATCTCTTCCTGTCCTGCCCGAATGTGTGGTCGTGGACCCAGCGGTCAATGGATTCCGTGTGCATGTCCCCGTCCTCGTCTATTGGAAGCAGTGTCCGGTCCCGGCGCTTCGACCCGGAGCGAACCAGGGCGCAGGTTCGAGTCCCCGCGAGCACCCTGAAGCGGAACAGAAGCGATGGATTCCACGAATCACGCCCGGGCATTCCTCACGCTGTCCGCAGAGAAGTCGCAAACGGCGTCCTATTCCGCCTGCACAGCAACTGGATGAGCTGGCGGCCGGAGATCGCCGCGAAAATCGTGCCGGTGAACGGCGCGGTCCACTGCCCGACCATGTACAGGCCCGACAGGCCGGGCAGCGTCCGGAGCAGGGTCCGTTTCTTCATGTTGTCCGGCGTGATGTACCAGCCATCCGGCGAGCCCTGCCAGTTGCCCGTGTAGCGGGCGTAGGTGGCGGGCGTCGGAACGTCCACGACTTCGACCTGCGATGCGAACCCGGGCCAGCGCCGGTCCAGCGCGGCGATGGTCTCGTCGGCGATCCGCTTCTTTTCGGCTTCATAGGCCGCACGGTCCCGCGCGAGCTTTTCCCAGTAGTCATAGCGCGTGGCGTACCACACTTCGACCGCCGACTTCCCCGGAGGAGCCATGCTCGGATCGAAGCTGTGATGGAGAAAGCACATCCACCGGTGTTCCTCGCCCGCAACGGTCATGGGCGTGTCGAGTTCGAAGACGATGCGATGGGGTTCTTTCGACATGTCGCGCGCAACGCCGATGGCCACGTGCACGAGCGGCAGCACGGGGGTCCAGTCGCTGTACATGTGCCTGATCTCCTCGTTGAGGTAGCGCCCGCCGAGAATGTCGAAGATGAGCTTGTGGCCGTCGCCCGCCCACACGACGATGTCCGCGGAATGTTCCGTGCCGTCCTCGAGTCTGACGCCGGTTGCCCGATCGTTCCGAACGATGACATCCGTGACCCGGCTCCTATAGTGAACCTCGCCCCCGAGCTGCTTGTAGAGTTCGGCGATCCGGACGATGACCTGCTGCGATCCCCCGAGCGGGACGCCGGCGTCGTAAAAGGCCCTGAAAAATCCCGCCATGGCAACCATGGGGTAGCGAGGCATCGGCCACCCGGGCGAGTCGACGAAGAACCTGACGGCACTTCGAAGAAAAGGGTCCCGGAAGCGTTGCGCAAACTCCTGGAGCGTCGTCCGCCCGTATCTTCTGAAGACCCCCACAAGCGGAAGAAGTGCAGCCGCCATCTTGACGCGGTCCATGAAGCCGAACATCTCCGCCGGCTTCAGCGACGCACCGCGCATGACGCTCTGACCCGAGAGCAAACGGATGAACTCCTTCGTCAGGTCGGCATCGGCCGGCGAGAGGGCCAGCATCCGGTCCTCCAGCCGTTGCGGATCGCCGCATATGTCGAGGATCCTTCCGCCGCTTTCGATGCGCGCGGTCTCCTGGTGGTAGAAGAACTCGCGGCCTGCGAGCACGCCAAGCTCCTGCCACATCCGGTTGAATGGCCCGGACTTGCTGCCGACGAGCATGTGCATGCTGATGTCGAAGGTATATCCCTTCCGCTTCCAGGCGGCGCATAGCCCCCCGGGCAAGGTGTGCATTTCGAAAATGGTCGTCTTGTAGCCGTTCATGAGGGCATAACAGCCGGTCGAAAGCCCGGCGATCCCCGCGCCGACGATCACCATTCTCTCTGCCATTTGCCCGCCTCCCTTCAAGACCGTCGCCTCGTTGCAGGAGGAACCGGCAAACCGACGGATCGTCCTCCATTTCCTCTCATCGACACTCCGCCGGATCTGCGGGCGACAGACGCCCGGACACCGGTCCATTCATATTCTACGACGATATATATTCGGATGTCCGTTGCGGGTCCCCGCCCCCTCGAGATCTCATGCCCTGACCGTTCGAAACCGGAATCCGGGCCCTCCGGATCTGCAATCTAAGAAATATGGATCCCATGGCGGAATCGTCGAGCCCAGGCGCCGCCAGCTGGCTGGCGGAATCGAACGACAGCCCGGCCGGCCGAAAGGAGGGCTGATCCCCGATGAAGGTCACGTTCTCGGTCATCAAGGCCGATGTGGGCTCGATCGGCGGCCATACTCGCCCGTCGGACGGAATGCTGGCGGCGGTGGTCGAAAGATTGCGTTCCGCGGCCGCCGGCCCCTCCAGGCTCCTGATCGATGCTTTCGTCACGCACACCGGGGACGACATCGCCCTCATCATGAGCCACACGCACGGTGTGGGCGCGGCGGGCATCCATGAACTTGCCTGGAACTGCTTTCTCGCCGCCACGGAGATCGCGAAGACGGAAGGTCTGTACGGTGCGGGACAGGATCTCCTCGTCGACGCGCCTTCCGGCAACATCCGCGGCGCCGGGCCGGGCGTCGCGGAGATCGAATTCGAGCGCGACCCCGGGAGCAGGGATCGCCCGGCGGAAGCGATCCTGGTATTCGCCGGAGACAAGTGCAGCCCCGGCGCGTTCAACTACCCGCTCTATTCGGTGTTCTGCGACCCGATGCACAACGGCGGGCTGCTGCTCAATCCGAAGCTGCACAAGGGGTTTACGATCACGATCATCGACATGGACCACAGGGATCGGGACCGCCTGATCCGCCTCGACGTGCCGGAGCGCGTATGGGACGCGGCCGCGCTGCTCCAGAATCCCGACCGCTTCGCCATCGAAGCGGTCCACTCCCGCCACAAGCCGGACGAGCAGGTCGTCGCGGTCAGCGCGACGCGCCTCCACAACATCGCGGGCAAGTACACCGGCAAGGATGACCCGGTCGCCGTCGTGCGAA
>JBLNEU010000107.1:0-2678 GCA_050263015.1 Deltaproteobacteria bacterium
CGATCTCGACGGCGAGCCGCCAGTACCCCATCGACGTTCCCCCCATCGCGGTCGACATGAGGTAGTAGACGGTGCAGGAGTACGTCCCGTCCAGGTTGTCGACAATCGTGTTGTCCCACGGCGACGAGTGCGATTTGGTCGCCATGTGCATCCACGGCACCAGGTTCAGGGAGCCGGAGGCGACCAGCCCCGTGACGGCCGTGTTGTCGCTTCGATTCGCGACCCTGATCTTGAACTGTGTTTTTCCCTGGACCGGCGGCATCATGCCGGGAATGTACTGGACGCGGTAGCTGTTCGTGAGCGCGAGCTTCGAAAAGGGCAGGGTGCCGATCTGGTCCGCGGTCAGGCCGGTACGGTTCAGGGCGGTATTGTCGTAAGCCTTGTCCACGGCGCGTTCGAATCGGTTCTGGATATCCTCGGGAAGCGGGCTTCCCGTCACGACGTCTACCGCGGAGGCGCCGTTCATGCCGTTCAGGGTGTTGTCCGAAAGGTCCTGAGCGATCGCCGCCATGAGCAGGAACTGGTTGTCCGGGCCGAGTCCCAGGTCCCTGGTCATCAGGCTGAAGGCGACCGCGCGCAGGGCGGCGAGCCGCCTCGCGACGTTGTCCGTCCCCGTCACGTTATTGTCGTTCTTCGGCGCCACGCTCGTATTGTCCGGGAACCCGAAGGCCGCGGCGAAGGCCGATCTTGCGTCCGTGCACGTCTTGCCCGATACCACGAGGTCGTGGACAATGGTCGAGCCGGGCGTCAGGTGAACCGCCGGAGCGGAGCCGAGGGAGCCGGCTTCCACGTACGCCGCGAGGCGGCCCGCGACCGTGTTGTCCCCCGTCGCCTCGTCGATGAAGGCGCCGCCGGCGGCTTCAAAGCGCAGGTTTCCGGACAGCGCGCTGTCGGGAAGCGTGATGCTGTACGTGCCGTCCCCGGCCGTTGCGACGGGGCCGGCGACGGTCAGACCGCTCGCGTTCTTCACCGTCACGCTGGAACCGTTCACGGGCGCCGCGAAGACGGAGCCGCTGATGGTGGTCGTCCCGGCCGTCCCTCCGCCGCCACCTCCTCCGCAGGCGGCGAGCAACATGCCGGCGCAGGCCATCAGAAGAGCGGAGATCGGCCGTCGGAGCTGTCTTGGCCGCTCCGATCTCCGCGGGACCGGAAGATGACGCTTCATGAGATTTCCCTCCTCGAACGGGATGGTTATGGCCATGTCGCCACCCTGGCGACGGGCGAACTTCAGTCTGACGAGGAGCGACCTGTGCGGCATGGCTAGGAGTCTCTGCACGCTTTTCCGGTTTCGCAAAAGTTGTATAAAAAAATAGAGATATAAGAATTTACTTCCCTTGTGATAATAGTATTGCCTCGCAGAAATGTAAACAGGAATGTCAAATGCTGCTCCGCCGGGCCACACCGGAGTCTCGTTGGGCAGGGGGACAAAGACCCGCTCGCGCTCGGATCGACGCCCCTGGTCCTCGGGGCGTCGATCATCGCTGAATTCTTTCGATATTGCGCTCATCGACCGGGCACTTCCGCGCCGCAGGCACGGGAGGCGGCGTGAAAAACCGTGGCACAAGGTTCCTTTTTGTCCTGGGCGTGCGGCTTTTTCATGCCCGGGTTGCGTCGGCGCACCACCCATCCGTCGGATTCGACCCGGGCATGGCGGGGCCCACCGTCACGATCCCCGCCGTGCCGATGGAAGAGAAGAGCTGGTCAGCAGGAATCGGGACGGATTACCGGGGTTTCCACGGATTCTCCGATGCGGACCTCGGAGCGCTGGCGGCCTCCGGGACGGAAGCCCGCTCCATGGACGACCAGGCGTATGAGTCAAGTCCGGCCCGCAGCAGACCCGGGAAAACCGGAACTCCGCGCTCCGGATCTCAGGACCGCTTGGGTCCCGCGGCCGCCGCGATCGCCGCGTCGAGCTTTGCCCGGATCCGGGAGACGATCGGCGCGATCTTCTCCGGGGGCAGATCCCGCCCCTCAATCTTGAACGCGTCCGCGCCTCCCGCAACCCATTCGGCAAGCTCGTCCTCGATCGAGCGGGCCTCGCGCGGCACGGGGAGCGCGCGGCAGACCAGGTGGCAGCGGCCGGTCCGCTTGGCCGAGGCGAGGGATCCCGCGCCGGCCGGGCCGGTTCCTTCCGTCGTTCCCTTCCCGGCGGCGCCCGCGGCCGGAGGGACCGCCTCGCGGAGATACCCCGGAAGCCCGCACTTCCCGTGGATGATGAATTCCGGACGGCTGTACACGAAGACCTCGATGAACAGGCCGCTGGCCGCCTTGATGGGGAGGATCTCCTCGGGGGGGACCGCCGCCGGAAGGACGACCGCATCGGCCCCCAGCTCCCGGTAGAACCGCGCCTCGGGCGCGTTGAGCGTCGACACGCCCACGGACGCGCAGATCCGCATCCCGGGACATTCGCGCCGCACGAGGGCGATCGCCCCGGGGTCGGACAGGATCGCCGTTTCGACCCCTCCGTCCCGCAGCCGCCGGACGGCGGACAGGAACCGGGGGATGTCGGCGGCGGCCGGGACCGTGTTCAGCGCGACGTGGAGGGAGGCGCCGGCCGCCCGGCATTCGGCGACGGCGGCGAAGATCTCCGCCTCGGCGAGCCCCGTCCGCGCCCCGCCGCGGCCCCAGGCGCCGGCTCCCGCGTAGACCGCGTCCGCTCCCGCCGCGAGGACGGCCGC
>JBLNEU010000108.1:0-5436 GCA_050263015.1 Deltaproteobacteria bacterium
CGGCGATGAGCCCGTTGACGGGGAGAACGCCGACCTTCCCCCCGCCGACGAACGGCGCGTCGCCGATCCGGGAAACGACCCCGAAGACCGCAAAGAACACGAGAAGAACCCCGAGCACCACCGCGCATCCCCGCAGGACGGGACGCCTGGCCCTCGGCAAGGGAGGGGGCATTCCGGCGTTCATCGGATCAGTCGCCGTTCAGCTTCAGCTTCGCGCGGAGCGCCTCGCCGAGCACCGTGAGGTTCTCGGACGTGTCCGGCGGCTTCGCGATGTAGGACTCCATGTCCTTGCGCTCCATCCCTTCCTGGAAGGCACGGACGCTCAGGGAGATCTTCTTGTTCGCCCGGTCCACCGACAGGACGGCCGCGCCGACGTCGTCGCCCGCCTTGTAGAGGGAATGGGGCGAATCGACCTTCTCGCGCGACAGCTCGGAGACGTGGACAAGCCCCTCGACCCCCTCGGCGAGCTCGACGAAGACCCCGAAGTCCGCGACCCGGGTGACCTTCCCGCTCACGGAGTCGCCCTTCTTGAACCGGCTCTCCACGCCGGCCCACGGGTCGGCTGCCAGGTGCTTGATCCCGAGGGAGAACTTCTGCGTTTCCGGGTCGATCTTGAGAACCTTCGCCCGGACCCTGTCGCCCCGCTTCAGGATCTCGCCGGGGTGCTTGACCCGCTGGTTCCAGGACAGGTCGGAGATGTGGACGAGGCCGTCGATGTCCCCGCCGATGTCGACGAACACGCCGAAATCGGTGATGTTCTTGACGGTGCCTTCGACCGTCGAGCCCTCCGGGTGCATCGCCCGCAGCTCGTCCCACGGGTTGGACCGGAGCTGCTTGAAGCCGAGCGAGATCTTCTTGTGTTCCTTCTCGATCTTGAGGATCGCGACCTCCACCGTATCGCCCGGCTTCATGATCTCGGACGGGTCCTTCAGCCGCTTGCTCCAGGACATCTCGGAGACGTGGAGAAGTCCTTCGACGCCCTCCTCGAGCTCGACGAACGCACCGTACTTGGTGATGTTCGTGACGCGGCCCTGGTGCCGGTCGCCGGCCCGGTACCGCTGTTCGATGTCCGCCCACGGATCCGACTTCATCTGCTTGAGTCCCAGGGAGATCCGGCCCTTCTCGCGGTCGAATCGGATGACCTTGACCTTGAGGCTCTCGCCCACCTTGCACACGTCCGAAGGGTGACCGACCTTTCCGAAGCTCATGTCGGTGATGTGCATGAGGCCGTCGAGGCCGCCCAGGTCCATGAACACGCCGTAGTCTGTGATGTTCTTGACCTTCGCCTCGACCACGTCCCCCTCCCGGATCCTGTCGAGGATCGTCTTCTTCAGGGACTCGCGCTCCTCCTCGAGGTACGACCGCCGGGAGACGACCACGTTCGCCTTCTTCCGGGAGAGCTTGAGGACCTTGAACTTTCCCTGGAGCCCCATGACGCTGTCGTTGTCGCGCACGGGCCGCAGGTCGACCTGGCTCCCCGGGAGGAACGCCTTGACCCCGCCGATCTCGACCGTGAAGCCGCCCTTGACCTTGCCCACGATCGCGCCGGCCACCGGCAACCCCTCGTCATGGGCCTTCTGGAGGTCGTCCCAGACGCGGGACCGGATCACCTTCTCGCGGGACAGGAGGACGAACCCCTGGCTCGCGTCGTACCGCTCGACCATGACGTCGAGAGGGGCGCCCGGCTTGAGGCCCGCCCTCTCCTCCTCCGTCAGGTCGGCCAGGGGGAGCATTCCCTCGGATTTCCTGTTGATGTCGACCGCGACGTAATCCTTGAGGACCTTGATGACAACCCCGTGGATCACCTCGCCTTCCTCGGGGTTTTCGAGGCTTTCCGCGAACAGTTTTCCGAAATCGTCTTCGTTCCTTGCGGGCGTCGCTGCTGCTTCCGGCGTCTCGTCTTCCTTCCCCGCCGCCGGACCGGCCGGGGTTGCGGGTTTTTGGTCCATGGACGACTCCTCCAAGTGTGTTCTGCACCTATATCATATTCGATGGCAGAAGAGAATCTCCTACCTGTAATAAGATAATCCGATCTTCTCGCCCTGCCACGCATCCCGTATCCGCGCGACCAGCTCGTCGATGATCCATTGGGGCGTCGATGCGCCGGCGGTGACTCCGACGGTTTCGGCCTGGTCGACGAGCCCGGCGGGAAGCTCGGCCGCCGTCTCGATGTGGATCGTCCGCGGGTTGATCGCCCGGCAGATCTCGGCAAGGCGCCTGGTGTTCGCGCTGTTGTACCCGCCCAACACGACCATGATCCCGACCGTCCCGGCGAGGGCGGTGGACTCGCGCTGGCGCAGGATCGTCGCGTTGCAGATGGTGTTGTAGACGCGGACCTCCGTGAATTTCCTGAGCGCCTCCCCGACGAACTGCATGAGGTTGTCGAACGACTGCGTCGTCTGCGCGACGATCCCGGCCTTGCGGATTCTCGTTGCCTCCCGGATCTCGCGGAGGGTCGTGATGATGGGGATCCCCGGCTCGATGTAGCTGATGATGCTCTTGACTTCCGGGTGGTTGGCGTCGCCGACGACGATCACGGCGTATCCCTGCCGCGACAGGGCCCGTGCGTGCTCCTGGGCCTTGTTCACGAAGGGGCACGTCGCGTCGATGATCGTGACCCCCTTCGCGACGAGAGCCTCTTGCTCGGTCCGGGTGATCCCGTGCGATCGGACGATGACCTTCCCGCACGCGATGTCGTCGACGGCCCCGACGACGTGGACCCCCTTCTTCTCCAGCTCATCGACGGCCTGGGGATTGTGGATGAGAGGCCCGAGCGACGCGATGGGGCCGCCCCCCCCGCCCTTCTCGGTCCCGGCGGCGGTCTCGTCGGCGATGGACATGGCCCTTTTCACGCCGAAGCAGAAACCGGCGCTCCGGGCGAGGATGATCCGCTTCATCGACCCGGGCCGCCCCCGGGACGCCTCTCGGGAAGCGCGCCGAGGAGTTTGAGCATCTCCGCGACGACCGCGTCGACGGAGAGGGCGGTCGAGTCGATGTAGACGGCGTCCGGCGCCACGCGCAGGGGCGAATTGTCCCGGGTGCTGTCCTGGACGTCCCGGCGGAGCACGTCCCGGTAGACCCCCTCGAACGAAACCCCTTCCCTCCCGGCTTCCTCGAGCCAGCGCCGCCTCGCGCGCACGGCCGCGGCGGCATCGAGAAAAAACTTGGCGTCCGCCCCGGGGAAGACGACGGTGCCCGTGTCGCGCCCCTCGGCGACCACGCCACCGCTCTCCCCGAGCTTCCGCTGAAGCGCGACCATCGCCTCGCGCACGGATTCGTGCGCCGAGACCGCCGAGGCGCCCATGCTGATCTCGGGCGTCCGAATCGGTCCGCACACGTCTTCCCCCGCGAGAAAAAGCCGCAACTCGCTTCCTTCCCTCCGGAATTCCATCTGCAGGCCGGCGCAAAGCCCCCCGAGGCGCATCGGGTCCGACCACGGGATCCCCGCGCTCTTCGCCGCCAGCGCCACGGCCCGGTACATCGCCCCCGTGTCCAGGCGGACGAGTCCCGCCCGCTCGGCCAGCCGGCGGGAGACGGTCGTCTTGCCGGCGCCCGACGGGCCGTCGATCGCGACGATCGGACCGCGCCTCACGTGGCGACTTCCCGAAGGCGGTCGAAGAATCCGGGGAACGAGGTGGCGACGCACGCCGTGTCGTCCACCTCGAAGCGAACGCCGGATGCCGCCGACAGCACGGCGAGGGACATGGCGATCCGGTGGTCGCCGTGGCTGTCGGCATGCCCGCCGGGCTCGAGACGCGCCGGCCCCTTGACCCAGAGGCCGTCCGGGTATTCGCCGCAGGAGACGCCCAGCGCGGTCAGCTCCATCACCATCGCACCGATCCGGTCGGACTCCTTGACGCGCAGTTCCCCCGCTCCCCGGATCTCCGTGCGCCCCTCGGCCATCGCGGCCGCCGCGCAGAGAACCGGGACCTCGTCGATCAGCGCCGGGATCTCCTCGGGCGTCACTTCGGCCGCCGAAAGCCCCCGGCCCCGGACCACGATGTCGGCCACGGGCTCGCCCCCCTCGTTCCGCTCCTCCTCGAGGCGGATGTCGGCCCCCATCCGCGTGAGCACGTCGATCAGCCCTGTCCGGAACGGGTTCACTCCGATCCCCGGAACGCGGAGCTCCGACCCGGGGACGCACGCCGCCAGGACGATGAAGAACGACGCCGACGAGATGTCCCCGGGCACCGCGATGGTCATGGGCCGCAACCGGTCCGCGGGGTGGACGGTCACCTCGCTCCCCTCGCGGTCGATGCGGGCTCCCATGGACAGCAGCATGCGCTCCGTGTGGTCCCGGGACGGCAGCGGCTCCACGACGGTGACCGGCGCGTCGGCGAACAGCCCGGCCAGCAGGATCGCGGACTTGACCTGGGCGGACGCGACGGGCATCACGTAGCGGATCCCGCGCAGGCGGCCGCCGCGGATGCACAGCGGCGGGAGCGTGTTTTCGCGCCTCCCGGTGATCGACGCTCCCATGAGCGACAACGGTTTCACGATCCGCCCCATCGGGCGCCGGCGCAGGTAAGGGTCCCCGGTCACGATCGTGACGAACGGCTGGGCCGCCAGGATCCCCGACCCGATCCGGATCGTGGTCCCGGAGTTCCCCGAGTCGATGACGTCGGGGGGTTCGACGAGCCCCCGCATCCCCCGGCCCGCCACGCGCAGGTCGGTGGGAGAGTTCTCCCGGATGTCGACGCCCATCGCGAGCATCATCCCCACCGTGCGGAGCGTGTCCTCGGCCGGGAGGAAGCCGCTGATCCGGCTCAACCCCTCGGCGAGGGAGGCCAGCATCACCGCGCGATGGCTGATCGACTTGTCCCCCGGAACCGTGACGGTGCCGGACACCCTGGCTGTTCTCCTCATGTCAGAGACCGTCCCTGGTCTTTTTCGCCTTCCGGAAATACGACAGGAGTCCCTCCGCGTCGCGGCGCCTGACGAGGCCCTCGAGGAGGGCGAAGTTCCTCCGGTAGTGCCGGGCCGCCCGCAGCACCTCCTCCCGGTTCTGGAGGACGATGTCCTTCCACATCTCCGGGTTGCTCGAGGCGATGCGCGTGAAGTCGCGGAACCCCCCCGCCGAGTAGCCGAGGGGAACCTTCGAGTCGAGCGTCGCCACGGAGTGGACGAGGGCGTACGCGACCGCGTGGGGCAGGTGGGACACGTAGGCGAAGACGTGGTCGTGCGTCCGCGCGTCCATCCGCAGCACGCGCGCCCCGGCGCGCCGCCACACGGCTTCGACCCGCCGCAGGGCGGCCTCGCTGTTCCGCGCCGAAGGCGTCAGGATCACGGTCCTCCCCTTGAACAGCCCGGAAAAGGCGGCCGGGTACCCGGAATTCTCGGTCCCGGCGATCGGGTGCCCGCCGACGAACTCCGCCCCCGCCGCCATGGCCGCGGCGCCCGCGCGCACGATCTCGGCCTTGGCGCTTCCGGCGTCCG
>JBLNEU010000109.1:0-6346 GCA_050263015.1 Deltaproteobacteria bacterium
GGAGTACGAGGACGTCAAGAGGATCGTCCGGTCCGGGAAGGCGACTTTCGAGGAGGTGGCGCGGGAGGTGGGGCGGACATGGCGAAGGTGAAGGTCGAGTACGCCTGCACCTCGTGCGGCTTCTCGTCGCCCAAGTGGCTGGGCCGGTGCCCCGACTGCGGCAAGTGGGGCTCGCTCGTCGAGGAGACGGTCGCCGCGGAGCCGAAGTACCGGGTCGCATCCGTGGAGCTCCCCGCCGGCAAGCCCGTGCGCCTCGCCGACGTCGCGGAGACCGCGTCAAGCCGCGCTTCCACGGGCATCGGCGAACTGGACCGGGTCATGGGGGGCGGCGTCGTCCCCGCGTCGGCGACGCTCATCGGGGGCGACCCCGGGATCGGGAAGTCGACTCTCCTCCTCCAGGCGGCCCGCGGCCTGGGCCGGGAGGGGCGGCCCGTCCTCTATGTCTCCGGGGAGGAGTCGGAGGCGCAGGTCAAGATGCGCGCCGCGCGGCTCGGGGTGGAGGCGGACGGGATCTGGCTCCTCGCGGAGACGTCGGCGGAGCGGGTGATCGCGGCGGCCGTGGAGCTGTCGCCGACCGTTCTCGTCGTCGACTCGATCCAGACGATGTTCACCTCCGACCTTCCGGGCGCGCCGGGATCGGTCGGCCAGGTCCGCGAATGCGCGGGGCGCCTCGTCTTCTACGGGAAGAAGGCCGGGATCGCCGTCTTCCTCGTCGGGCACGTCACCAAGGAAGGGGCCATCGCGGGGCCGCGGGTGCTCGAGCATCTCGTCGACACGGTCCTCTACTTCGAGGGGGAGAAGGGACACCCGTACCGGATCCTGAAGGCGGTCAAGAACCGGTTCGGGTCCACCAACGAGATCGGCGTCTTCGAGATGCGGGCCACGGGGCTCGCCGAGGTGACCGACCCGTCGGGGCTCTTCCTCTCGGAGCGGGCGGGGGAGACGTCGGGGACGGTCGTCTTCCCGGCCGTCGAGGGAACGCGGCCGCTCCTCGTGGAGATCCAGGCGCTCTCGAGCCAATCGTACCTCGCCATGCCGCGGCGTACGGTGCTCGGGGCGGACGCCAACCGGGTGATCCTGCTGTGCGCGATCCTGGAGAAGAAGGCGGGGCTGACGCTCTACAACCAGGACGTCTTCGTGAACGTGGCGGGAGGGATACGGATCGACGAGACGGCGGCCGACCTGCCGCTTCTCTGCGCCGTGGCCGGGTCGCTCAGGGACCAGGCCGTCCCCCCGGGGACGGCAGCCTTCGGCGAGGTGGGGCTCGGCGGGGAGGTGCGCGCGGTCCCGATGGCTGAGATGCGCCTGAACGAGGCGGCCAAGATGGGGTTCTCCCGCGTCCTGCTTCCCGCGTCCAACGCCGAGCGCCTCTCGGCGACGTCCCCGCTCGCCCTCGTCCCGGTGCGCAACGTGAAGGAAGCGCTGTCGCTCGCGTGGAAGAGGTAGCGTGTCCTATCCCTTGAACCCGGCGGCGAGCAGGTAGATCTCGAAAGACTCCTTCCGCGTCGCCCCGGGGCGCACCCGGCGGACCCGCGCGAACGATCCCCTGAGTTCCTGCACCACCGCGTCTGCCTCGGCGCCCTCGAATATCTTGGCGAGGAACGTCCCACCCGTCCGGAGCGTCCTTTTGGCGAGGCCGTGGACCGCGCGGACGAGTTCGGCCGAGCGGGCCTGGTCGGTGAAGGAGATCCCCGTGGTGTTCGGCGCGGCGTCGGAGACGACGGCGTCGGCCTCCCGCCCGAAGAAGTCGAGGAGCCGCGGCGGCAGCGACGGGAGCGTGACGTCGTCCTGGAAGAAGCGGAGATTCTCCGCGGGGAGCGGCTCCATCGGGAGGATGTCGACGGCCGCGACCTTTCCCTTCTTCCCGACGAGCTCGACCAGGACCTGGCTCCATCCGCCGGGCGCGGCGCCGGCGTCGATCACGAAGTCTCCCGGGCGCGCGATCTTTTCCGCCGCGGCGATCTCAACCAGCTTGTAGGCGGCGCGGGACCGGTATCCTTCCTTCTTCGCCTTCCTGTACCAGGGATCCTTCCGCTCGTACATGCTCCGATGTTACCCCAAAACCCGGCCGCGGTTGACAGTGGGATACCCCCACGATAGATTCAATCTGCCCATGGCGCGTCACGGCACCGACATCGACGGCGTCTTCCGCCATCTCAAGGACGACCTGCGCCGGGTGGAGAAGGCGCTCGTCGCCCACCTGAAATCTCCGGTCCCCCTGATCCCGGTCGTCGGGAAGCACATCACGCTCTCGGGCGGCAAGCGCTTCCGCCCCGCGGTGCTGCTCCTGTCGGCGGAGGCGTGCGGCTACACGGGACCCCGCCGGATCGTGATGGCCGTGGTGACCGAGTACATGCACACCGCGACCCTCCTTCACGACGACGTGGTCGACGGCGGGGTCGTGCGCCGCGGCCGCCCGGCCGCCAACGTCGTCTTCGGCAACCCGGTCAGCATCCTCGTCGGCGATTTCCTCTTCGCGCGCGCCTCCCAGCTCATGACCGACGACGGGGACATCGACGTCCTCGGGATCTATGCCCGCACCCTCGTCTCGCTCTCCGAGGGGGAGGTCCTCCAGCTCATGAAGTCCGCCGACCCGGCGATCGCCGAGGCCGATTACATCAGGGTAGTCTTCCACAAGACCGCGTCCCTCATCGCCGCGGCGAGCGAGACGGGAGCCGTGCTGGCCGGGGCCGGGGCCCCGCTGCGCCGGCGGCTCTTCGAATACGGCAAGGCCGTGGGCATCGCCTTCCAGCTCGTCGACGACATCCTCGACTACGTCGGTTCCGAGAAGGAGCTCGGCAAGCGCCCCCACCAGGACCTGCGGGAGGGGAAGATCACGTTGCCGCTCATCCACGCGCTCCGGACGGCCGGGCGGACGGACCGGGAGAAGGCGGGGGCGATCCTCTCCGGGAAATCCCCGTCCGAGCGCGACGTCGCGTTCCTCGCGCGCCTCGTGGAGAAGAACGGGGGAATCGGCTATGCCGCCCGCCGGGCGAACGGGTACGTGGCCCGGGGGAAGCGGCTGCTCGCCGGCCTGCCGGACACGACGGCCCGGACGGCGCTCGTCTCCCTGTCCGAATACATCGTCTCCCGCTCCCGCTGATCCGCGGCGCGAAGCGGCTTGACGAACGCGCTCCCCTCCCGTCACAATGAACGGACAGACAGGAAGTTCCCGCCGGGCGCCCGGGGTCGAGGACCGGGCGTCGGGAAGATGGTGAGAATCCATCGCTGCCCCGCAACTGTAACCGGCGACGAAATCCGCACGAAGCCACTGTCCCCAGGAAGTCGCGGGGCGGGAAGGCGCGGAGAGTAGGTTCGTAACCGGAAGCCAGGAGACCGGCCCGACGGGAGTTTTCCCGGGACGCCTTTCGCGGGAGAAGGGTCGGGAACGGACGCGGCGCCAGGACGGTCCCCCCTCCTTTCGAGCAGGCGAAAGGACGGGGGGTTGTCATTTCAAGGGTCCTTCGCATCGCGGTCTCCGCCCTCGCGCTGTCCCTTCTCGGGGCGGGCGCGGCCGGCGCGGCCGCCGTCCCGGTCAGGGACGACCGCGGGGTCGCCGTCCGGCTGACGCGAGCGCCCGCGAGAATCGTCTCGCTTGCCCCCAATCTCACCGAGATCGTCTTCCTCCTCGGCCGCCAGGACCGCCTCGTCGGAGTGACCCGGTTCTGCAACTACCCGCCCGAGGCCGCGCGGCTGCCGAAGGTGGGCGGGATCGTCGATCCCGACGTGGAGCGCATCGTCGCGGCTCGTCCCGACGTCGTCCTCTGCACGACCGACGGCAACCCGAAGGATCGCGTGAACGCCCTCGAGGAACTGGGGATCCCGTGCTTCGCCGCGGCGCCCCAGGACCTTGCGGGCGTCTTCCGGACGATCGAGGCGGTCGGCGTCCTCCTCGGAGTCCCCGAGAGAGGGCGGCGCGAGGCCGCGTCTCTTTCGGCGCGCGCCGCGCGGATCGCGGGCCTGGCGCGCAAGGGGCCGGTCCCGCGGGTCCTCTTCGCGGTCTCCACGTCGCCGATCATCGCGGCGGGGAACGGGACGTTCCTGGACGAACTCCTCCGGACCGCCGGGGGAAGGAACGCGGCGGCGTCGTACTCCGGCCGGTATCCCCGCCTCTCGGTCGAGGATCTCGTCGCCGCCGGGCCGGATGTCATCTTCGTCGCGTCGATGGCCGGCGTCGAGAGGTTCTCCGCCGATGTGACGCGGTGGACGGAGGTCCCGGCGTTCCGGGACGACGCGGTCGTGACGCTCGACGGCGACCTCGTCACCCGTCCCGGCCCCCGGATGGTGGCGGCGCTCGAGGAGGTGTCCCGCGCCCTTTCCGCCTGGCGCACGCGCCGGAATGCGGGAGCCGGGAGGGCCGAACCGGCCGGCCGGAAGGGGAGCGGTCCATGACGAGGCGGGACGTCGCGGAAGCGATCCGGGGCCGTCGCGCGTGGGCGGTCATCGCCGGGTTGTGCGCGGCGTGCGCGGGCGCCGTCGCCTGGTCGATCATGACGGGGCCCGTTCCGCTTTCGGCGCGGGAGGTCGTCGAGTCGTTCCGCCACGCGCTCTCGGCGGAGACTTCGCGGGCGCCCGCCGCCCGGGTGGTGCTCGATCTGCGCCTGCCCAGGGCGCTCCTGGGCGTCCTCGTCGGAGGGGCGCTGTCGTCCTCCGGGGTCGCCTTCCAGGCGCTCCTGCGCAACCCGCTGGCCGACCCGTACATCCTCGGCGTCTCCGGCGGCGCCGCGGTGGGGGCGCTCTCGGCCGCGCTCCTGCTGCCCCCGGACGCCGCGCTCCCGCTGCCGCTGTGCGCGTTTCTCGGCGCCGCCCTCGCCGCCGCGGGCGTGTTCCTCCTGGCCCGGCGCCGCAGCGGCGTCTCCCGGGAGCGGCTGATCCTGATGGGCGTGGTCGTCGGGGCGTTCCTCAACGCTCTCATCATGATGATGGTCGCCCTGTCGCCGCCGGGAAGGATCCCCGGGGCGGTCTACTGGCTCATGGGAGACCTGGGCCTCGGCACGCTCCGCCGGGTCGCGCTGCTCGTCCCTTACGTCGCGGCGGGAGCGGGAATTCTCTTCGTCCTTTCGCGGGGGATGGACGTCCTTCTCCTGGGCGACGAGGCCGCCTTCCAGACCGGTCTCCCGGTCGAGCGCGTGAAGACGGCCGTCTATCTCACCGCCTCGCTCCTGGCGGGATCGGTCGTGGCGGTCTCGGGGCTGATCAGCTTCGTGGGGCTCATCGTCCCGCACGGCGCCCGGGTCCTCGTCGGTTCGGGACACCGGCGGCTGCTGCCCGCCGCGTTCCTCCTGGGAGGGACGTTCCTCGTGGCGGCGGACGTCCTGGCGCGGAGCGCCTCCCCCTCCGGAGAGCTTCCGGTGGGCGCGGTGACCGCGCTCGCCGGAGCGCCTTTCTTCCTCTACCTGCTGCGCCGCAACGGAGGGAAGCCGTGACCGCGCCCCTCGTCGCCGGGACCAATGTGCGTTTCGGCTACGGAAACCGGGAGATTCTCTCCGGGGTCGACCTTGCCGTCGCGGAGGGGGAGGTGACCGTGCTGCTCGGCCCCAACGGCGCCGGGAAGAGCACGCTCCTCAAGATCCTGTCGGGGATTCTCGCGCCCCGTGCGGGCGAGGTGACCCTGCTCGGGCGCCCGCCCGCGTCGTACGGCCGGCGGGAGATGGCGCGGCTGCTGGCGGTGGCGGGGCAGGACCCGCCCGTCGACTTCCCGATGTCGGTGGAGGAGTACGTGATGCTCGGCCGTTTTCCCCATCACGGTTTTTTCGGCGGGGCCACGGAAGGAGACCGGCGCGAGGTCGACCGCGCCCTTTCGACGACCGGCCTGTCGGACCTCGGGCGCCGGGGACTCTCGGAGATCTCGGCGGGCGAGCGCCAGCGGGCGACGGTGGCGCGCGCGATCGCCCAGGGGGCGCGGGTCATGCTCCTGGACGAGCCCACCGCGTTCCTCGACATCTATCACCGCGTGGCGTTCTACGAGATCGTGACGGGACTGGCGGAATCGTGCGGCGTCGGCGCCCTTGTGGCGTCTCACGACCTGTCGCTCTGCGCGGAGTACGGGAAGCGGATCGTGCTGCTCGCCGGAGGCAAGGTGAGGGCGGACGGACCACCCGGGGCAGTGCTCACCCCCGCCAATATCCGGGACGCTTTCGGGGTCGAGGTGGCGTGCGACCGGAACCCGGCGACGGGCGCCGTTCGGATCACGACGGTCAGGAAGGAGGGCGGCAGGCCGGCCTGACGGGCTGGCGAAACCGCGCAAGGAGGTCGAACGGAGGCGGGACCGAGGGATAAAGGAGGAGCTGATGAAGGGATCGAATCTTACGAGGACGGCCGCGGCGGCGGCGCTTGCGGCGGCGCT
>JBLNEU010000110.1:0-2793 GCA_050263015.1 Deltaproteobacteria bacterium
CTCGTGCTGGCCGGGTGATTCGCCGCGTCGCTCAACCCCGAGCCGGCCGGGACGATCGCGGACGCGGTCGTCGTGGGTGACGGGGAGAGGGCGGTCGAGTCCATCCTCTCTCTCGGCCAGCCGCACCCGGGCGATCCCGGATACCTCGCGGACCTCGCCTCCGTCCCCGGCGTGTACGTGCCGGGCGGCTACGAGCCGGACTACGCCGGCCCCGGGGACGCGTCCCTGCTGGCCCTGGCGCCCCGCCCCGGGTTCCCGGCCCGCGTGGTCCGGGAGGCGATCTCCTTTGCCGACTTCCCTCCCGTAATCCCGGTCCTCTCGGAGGATGCGGAGTTCGGGAGGATGGCCCTCGTCGAGACCTCCCGGGGCTGCCCGAAGATGTGCGGCTTCTGCGCCGCCGCCCATGCGTGTCCCCGCTACCGGGAGGTCCCGCTCGCGCACGCGCGCGCCGCGGTCGACGCCGCGTGGCCTCACCGGAAGATGATCGGGCTCATCGGCGCCGCGGTCCTGGACTGGGGCCCGTTCAAGGAGTTGTCGCGGGAAATCCTCGCCCGAGGCGGCTCGGTCTCGCCGGCGTCCGTCAGGGCGGACCTCGTCGACGACGAAACGGCCGATATCCTCGGGCGCAGCGGCCACCGGACCGTGGCCCTGGCTCCCGAATGCGGGGACGAGCGGCTGCGCGGCCGCATCGGGAAGCGACTGCCGGACGAAAGCTTTTACGCGGCCGCCCGCGCGCTTGTCCGCGCCGGCATCGTCTCCTTCAAGCTCTATTTCCTCGTGGGGCTCCCGGGGACGTCCCGGGAAGAGGAGGTCGACGGGACCATCGGATTTCTCGAGCGGTTCCGCGACGTCGTGCTCGACGAGGGGAGGGCGGCGGGCCGCCTGGGAACCGTGACGGCGACGCTCTCCCCGTTCGTTCCCAAGCCGTTCACGCCGATGCAGTGGGCCCCGATGGCCCCGGAAGCCGACCTGGAAGGCCGCCAGGAACGCATCGCGCGCGCGGTCCGTTCCGTGCCGAACCTCCGGGTGGCCCCCGACGCGTCGCGCCAGGCGGTCGTCCAGGCGTACCTCGGGCTCTCCGACCGGCGCGCGGCCGCGGCGCTGGCGCTGGCCCGGAACGGGAGGATGAAGACGTCGGGGCGGGACGCCGCCGCCGGGATCGACCGGGTCGTCTTCCGCGAGAAGGGGGCGGACGAATGCTTCCCCTGGGACGTGATCGAGGGAGGGCTGCCGCGCCGGACGCTCCGGGCGCGTTACGAGTCGATCATCCGGAAGGGCTAGTTCCTAGCCGGAAAAGACCTTGATGAGGATGTTGCGCGTCCGCGGCCCGTCGAACTCGCACAGGAAGACCGATTGCCACGTGCCGAGAACGAGCTGCCCCGCCTCCACGAAGATGGAGATCGACGAGCCGACGAGGCTCGACTTGGCATGGGCGTGGGCATTTCCCTCGGTGTGGAGATAGGTTCCCTTCGAGGGGACGATCGCCTCGAGGATGTTGAGGATGTCCTGCTTGACGTTGGGGTCGGTGTTCTCGTTGATCGTCACGGCGGCGGTGGTGTGGGGAACGAAAACCTGGCACAGTCCCCTGGTGATGCCGCTCTCGCGGACGACCAGCCGGACGGTCTGGGTGATGTCGATGACCTGCTGGCCGCTGTCGGTCTTGACGGTGATGGTCCGAAGGTTCATGTCGGCGTCCCGAAAAAGGAATTTCTCCCTTTGTAGCACGGGAACTTTGCGGGGGTCAAGGAAGGTCGTTCCCGCTATAATGAGGTTGCCGTGACACCGCATCCCGGCCTCATCCTGGCGTCCGCATCCCCGCGACGGCGCGAGCTTCTCGGCGCCGTCGGAGTGCCGTTCCGGGTGGTCCCGTCGCGCGTCGACGAGGAGCGCCTCCCCGGCGAGGCGCCTCGCCGGTTCGTCCTCCGGGCGGCCCGGGACAAGGGAGCCGAGGTCGCGGCGCGGCATCCCGCGGCTTACGTGCTTTCCGCCGACACGGTCGTCGTCGTGGGCGGCGCCCTCCTCGGCAAGCCGAGGGACCGGCGGGACGGACGCCGGATGCTTTCGCTGCTTTCCGGCCGCGAGCACCTCGTCCACACGGCCGTCTGCCTGCTGCGCGCGCGCGACGTCTACCGTGACGAGGCCGTCGTGACGACGCGCGTCCTGTTCAGGAAGCTCACCGCGGCCGAGATCGCGGGATATCTCCGGACGGGGGAAACCGACGACAAGGCCGGGGCGTACGCGGCGCAGGGCGCGGGGACCCTGCTCATCGAGCGGCTCTCGGGCTCGTACACGAACGTCGTGGGGCTGCCGATGACGTGCGTGCTCTCGATGCTGGCGCGCGCCGGGCTCGTCCGGGTCCTGCGGTCCGGCCGCAGGTGGTACGGGCCCGCCGGAAGCCGGCGGTGACGGGAGATCCGTCGATCCGCGAGCGCGCGGGGGCCGTCCTCGACCGCATGGCCCGCGCGGCGGCCCGCGCGGCGAGGCGCCCCGGCGAGGTGCGGCTCGTCGCCGTCTCGAAGACCCGGAGCGCCGAAGCCGTCGCGGAGGCTCGCGAGGCGGGGCTTTCGGTCTTCGGCGAAAATTACGTCCAGGAGGCCGAGGGAAAGATCCGGGTCGTGCCCGACGCGGAATGGCACCTGATCGGAAGGCTCCAGCGGAACAAGGTCGCGAAGGCCGTCGCCCTCTTTCCCTGGATCCAGACCGTGGATTCGGCGGCGCTCCTCCTGGAGATTTCGCGGCGCGCCGCGGCGGCGGGAAGGATGGTGGACCTTCTCGCGGAGGTCAACCTCGCCG
>JBLNEU010000111.1:0-11331 GCA_050263015.1 Deltaproteobacteria bacterium
CGGCGATGGCGTGGAAGCAGGCAAGCTCGCGCGCCTCGGTCCGCTGGCCGTAGTTGACGTGGAGAAGGGCGATGTCGGATTCCCGGGTCGCGAACGCCGCCAGGACGAGGCTGTCCATTCCCCCGCTGACGAGGACGACCCCTTTCGGCTTGGCCGGCGGCGGGGTCACACGCCTCTCCGGTCGGGGCCCCAGACGAGCTTGTGGAGCTGGAGCTGGAACCGCGCGTCGATGGCGTCGCCGATCATCCACCCGGCGAGGCGCTCGGGAGCCAGAAGTCCGAAAGCCGGGGACATCAGGACCTTGAAATCGCGCCCGTTCGCATATTTGGCGATCACGTCCCTCGCATACCGGTAGTCGTCCTCGGATCCGATGACGAACTTGACCTCGTCCCGCGCGGTGAGGTGCCCGAAATTCTCCCACAGCGTCCTGCGTTCCTCCCCGGAGCCGGGGCACTTGACGTCCATGACCTTGACCGCCCGCGGATCGAGCGACGACAGGGAGACGGTCCCGTTCGTCTCGACGAGCACCGTCCAGCCGAGGTCGAGCAGGGCGCGCACGAGGAGCGGCGTCTCGGGTTGCAGCAGCGGCTCCCCGCCGGTGACCATTGCCCGGGAGACTCCGAAGAGCTTCACGCGGGAAACGATCTCGTCCACGGGGAAGTCGTCGCCGCCGTCATAGGCGTAGGTCGTGTCGCAGTAACGGCACCGGAGGTTGCACCCCGTCAGGCGGACGAAGGCGAAGGGAAGCCCGGTGTACGACGTCTCCCCCTGGATGCTGGCGAAGATCTCGGTGACGCGGAGCATTTTTCCATTTTACCAGAACCGTTCGCCGCCCCGGGGATTTCATCGGCGCGATTATATTGATATGCTTTTATATGGCGGCCGGGATCGTCCGTTCGGGCGAGATGCGATGCCCTCATTCGCCGGAACCGCCGTGGACCGCACCGGCGACGAGCCGTTCTCGCGGCGATGAACGGAGGAGCGGCTTATGGAGCTGAAACTCGTCGTCGCGCTGTCCGTTCTGGCCCAGCTAGGCGCGGCCGTTCTGGCGCTCCGGCTGATCCGGGTCACCGGCAGCCGCCGGGCCTGGATGCTCATCTCCCTGGCCGTATTTCTGATGGCCGTGCGGCGGATCATCCCGCTTTACGGGCTCTATTCCGGCCTTCCCCCATCCCTCATGGACCCGGCGTTCGAGACGCTGGGCCTCGTCATCGCGCTCTGCATGCTCGCCGGCATCGCCTGGATCGGCCCCCTGTTCGAGACCATCCGGAGCCACGAGGAAGTGCTTCGCCGAAGCGAAGAGAAGTTCCGCAGGATCGTCGAAACCGCCCAGGAAGGGATCATGTTCGTCGACGCCGCGGGGAACGCGAGCTACGTCAACCGGCGCATGTCCTCCTTGCTCGGCTACGCGGAGGACGAGATGCGCGGCCGTCCCGTTTCCGATTTCCAGCCGGCAGGGTGCGCCTGCGTCGAGAAGTTGAGGAGTCTCGGGCGGACCGGGACGACGGCGGAGGAGAGCAACGACTGCCGGTTCCGCCGGAAGGACGGCTCCGACCTCTGGGCGATCGTTTCCGCCGGCACGGTGCGGGACGATGCAGGCACGTCCGTCGGCACCCTCGCGATGGTCACCGACATCTCCGACCGGAAGAGGGTGGAGCGGGAACGGGAGCACCTCATCGAGAAGCTCCGGTCCGCCCTTGCGAACGTCAAGACCTTGAAGGGCATGCTGCCGATCTGCTCGCGGTGCAACAGGGTGAGGGACGAGAGCGGAGACTGGCACCCGATTTGGATGTATCTCAAGATCCACACGAACGCCAGCTTCAACCACGGCATCTGCCCGGACTGCAGCGGCAAAGTTCAGGGACGTTCCTGAACTTTTTCACTTCCTGCCCGGCGAAAAGTTGAAGAACGTCCCCCGACTTTTCCGCGCCTACTTCACCGGGTCGAGCCAGTGGGCGAACAGGGCGTCCCGGCCGCGGACGACGTCGAAGAATTTTTCCTGGATCTGCCTGGTGACCGGCCCCGGCTTGCCCGTCCCGACGCGGCGGTCGTCGACTTCCCGGACCGGGGTGATCTCGGCCGCCGTGCCCGTGAAGAACATCTCCTCGGCGATGTAGAGCTCGTCCCGCGTGAAGCGCGTCTCCTTGACGGGGATGTCGAGCTTGTGCGCGATGGTGAGGACCGCGTCGCGCGTGATCCCCGGGAGGACGGACGTCAGCGGAGGAGTCAGGAGGATCCCGTTCCGGACGATGAACACGTTCTCGCCGGACGCCTCCGCCACGTACCCTTCCGTGTCGAGCAGGACGGCCTCGTCGTAGCCGGCCTTGACCACCTCCCACTTGGCGAGGACCGAGTTGACGTACTGTCCGTTGATCTTCCCCTTGCTCATCGCCGCGTTGACGTGGTGCCGGCAGAACGAGGACACTTTCGCCCGGATCCCTTTTTTCATCCCATCTTCCCCGAGGTACGCCCCCCAGGACCAGACGGCGATGGCGAGGCGGATCGGGTTCGCCCGGACGAAGAGCCCGAGCTCCCCCTCCGCGATGTACACGACCGGGCGGATGTACCCTTCGGCGAGCCCGTTCGCGACGAGGGTCTTGCGGATCGCCTGGCAGACGTCCTCCTCGGTGAAGGGGATCTCGAGCGTTGCGATGTGGGCCGACCTGAAGAGGCGCTCGACGTGCTCCTTGAGGCGGAAGACCGCCGAGCCGCCCTCGTCGGTCTTGTAGCACCGGATCCCCTCGAAGACGCCGACCCCGTAGTGAAGGGTGTGGGACAGGACGTGCACGCGCGCGTCGTCCCAGTCGACAAACTTGCCGTCCATCCAGATCTTCTTCGTCTTGGGGACCACGGCCGCCCTCCGGATGAGAGTGATGTGCTATTCTTGCAACGGACGGCAAATCGTGTCAAATCGGGGCCCCGCGCGCGTCATGGGCACGGATGACCACAAGAGCGCCGACGGCCGCAGGCGGCTGGGCGCCGCGCGTTTCTCCCTGGCGTGCGCCGCCGCGCTGGCGGCGGCCAAGTTCGTCGTCGGGATCCTGAGCGGCTCTCTCGGCGTCCTCTCCTCGGCTTTCGACAGCCTCGGCGACATCTTCATGTCCGCGGTCAACCTCGTCTCCATCCGGAAGTCGCTCGAGCCGGCCGACACGTCCCACCCGTACGGCCACGGAAAGGTGGAGACGCTCGCCACCGCCTTCCAGGGAGCCGTCATCGGGGCGACCGCGATCTGGGTCATCCGGGAGGGGATCGTGCGCCTCGCGGCGAGGCGGGTCCCCGAGTCGGCGGATGCCGGGATCGCCGTCATGGCGATCGGCGTCGTCGCCTCCTGGTTTATCTCGATCCGGATCCGGCGGGAGGGGGAGGAGACCGGCTCCACGGCCCTCGTCGCGAACTCGCTGCAGTTCCGCACGGACGTCTATTCGAATGCCGGCATCCTTCTGTCCCTCGCGCTTTTCCGGCTCACGGGATGGGCGTGGCTGGACCCCGGGATCGCCCTCCTGGTCGGACTCTACATCGCGAAGACCGCGGCGAAAATTCTTTTCGACGCGATCCAGGATCTTGTGGACCGGGGTCTCCCCCGGGAGACGGTGGCCCGGGTGGAGCGGATCATCGACTCGCACCGGCCCCTGATCGTCGGGTTCCACGACTTGAGGACCCGCCGCTCGGGGTCCGAGAAGCACGTCGATTTCCACGTCGTCGTTTGCCGCCAGTTCCTCCTCGAGGACGCCCACCGGGTGGCGGACCACATCGAGAAGGAGGTGGGGCACGCCCTGGGGAACGCGCGCGTGGTGACCCACATCGACCCGTGCGAGATCGAGTGCCCCGGCAAGGACAGGTGCGACCGGATCGTCTCCGACATCCGGAACCTCGACGACCCCCGGAAGGACGAACCGCGCGCCGGGGGAGCCGGGCCCGCCTGACGCGGCGCGCCGGAGGGCGGCAAACCCGTTCGTGCTATAATCCGGGGTGCCATGAGAGCGGTCCTCGTCGTCCTCGTCGCCGTCCTGGCGCTCGTCGCGGCTTTCGCCGTCCAGAATCCGGGCATCGTGACCGTCCGGTTCGTTCACCTTTCCGCGGACACCTCACTCCTCGTCATCATCGTCCTGTCGTTCGCGGCGGGGATCCTCGCCGGATGGCTGGCCGGCGTCCCGGCGTCCTTCCGGCGGGCCCGCAGGATCCGGGAGCTGGAGGCCGAAGCCGCGGCGAAGGCACGGGCTGCGGACGCGCCGCGGCCCGCCGCGCCGCAAGGGTAGCCGGTGGCCGACCCCGCGCTGACCGAATTCGAACGGAAGCTCCTGCTCTGCCTTCTCGTCTTCTACAAGGAGATCGGGCCCGCGGCGACGCCGGGGCTCAAGGGCCTGGACGAGGAAGCCGGGATCGAGCGGCACGAGCTCGAGGAGGCGGTCAAGGGGCTCCGCTCCAAAGGCCTGATCGAGTATTGGCAGCTCCAGCCGGCCGTCCGGCTCACCGCGCCGGGGCTCGTCCTCGCGCGCCGGCTCGACGGGGGCGGCTGAGATTCCCCGCACGGCCACACGGGGCGGCGGCGCGGGGCGGCTGTCTCTTTCCGGTCGGCTGCGCGACGTCTCCGGTCGGCTCGCGGCCCGCTACGGGCGCCCCGACCGGTGCGCGCACGAGAGGGATCCCGTCCGGAACCTCATCCTCACCATCCTGTCGCAGAACACGACGGACGCGAACCGGGACCGCGCCTTCGCGTCCCTGATGAACCGGTTCCGGACGCTGCCACGCCTGGCGGCCGCGCCGCCGCAGGCCGTCGAGGAGGCGATCCGGGTCGGAGGGCTCGCTGCGTCCAAGGCGAAGGCGATCCTCTCCGCGCTCAAACGCCTCAAGGAGGAGCACGGCGCGTACACGCTCGATTTCCTCGCCGACATGCCGCTCGCGCATGCCCGGGACTACCTGACCTCGCTTTCCGGCGTAGGGGTCAAGACGGCGAACGTCGTTCTCCTGTTCTCCTTCGGCCGGGGGGCGTTTCCCGTGGACACCCACATCCTCCGGGTGGCGAGACGCCTCGGCCTGGTGCCGCCGGCCGCGGACCTGGCCCGGGCGGCACTTCGCCTCGAGCCGCACGTCCCGGCCGGGGAGCACGCGCCGCTCCACATCAACCTGATCCGCCTCGGGCGCGAGATCTGCCGCCCGCGGAATCCGCGCCACGCGGAATGCCCGCTCCTGGCCGTCTGCCCCGAGGGGAAGCGGAGCGTGAGACCGGCGCGGGGGGCCGCGCGGCCATGACCTTCGGCAATGTGCTCCGGCTGGGATTTCTCGGGCTCCTCACCCTGGTGATGGGCGTGCCGGGGATCCTCCTCGCGCTCCTTCTGCCGGGGAGACGGCTGAAAGGCAGGGTCTTCCTCTTCGTTTCGAAGAACTACTCCCGGATCGTCCTGTTCGCCTTCCGGGTCCGGGTCGTCGTCTCGGGACTCGACAACGTCGACCCGGCGCGGCCTTACGTCTTCATGTCGAACCACGTGAGCCACGTCGATTCCCCGGCCCTCGCGCTCGTCATCCCCCATCCGCTGCACTGGGTGTTCAAGAAGGAACTGGCGAAGATCCCGGTGTTCGGATGGGTGCTCCTCGCCTGCGGCCAGATCATGGTGGACCGGAGGGACCCGGAGCAGTCGAGGGCGACGCTCGAAGAAGCGCTTTCGGGGCTTTCGGGGAACAGCTCGGTGATGATCTACCCGGAGGGCACGCGCAGCCGCGACGGCGCGCTGCAGCCGTTCAAGAAGGGGGGATTCTGGATGGCCCTCCAGGCGGGCCTGCCGATCGTGCCCGTGCGCGTGTCCGGCACCCGGGAGATCGTGGCCGCCGACACGCTCGTCGTGAACCCGGGGACCGTCCGGGTCGACGTCTTCCCGCCCGTCGAAACGCGCGGGAAGGCCGCGGCCGACATCCCCGATCTCATGGCCCGGGTCCGGGAAGCGATGGCTTCCGGAACGACGGGTCCTGGGTGAAGAAGAAGAGCGCGCCGGCGGCGGTGATCGCCGCCGCGGAGATGAACATCGTCGGGTAGCCGTGGCGCTCGGCGACGAAGCCGAACGCGGCGGCGCCGATCACGAGCCCCATGTCGAAGGCGCCGGTGAACATCGCCATCGCCATTCCTCCCTGGTCCCTGCCCGCCCGATCCAGGATGAGGGCCGACAGCGAGGGAAAGAGGAATCCGTGCCCGGTCCCGGTGACGGCGGCGACCAGCGCCAGCGCCCCGGGTCCGCGGACGAACGGGATGGCGAAGATTCCCGCCGCCAAAAGCCCCAGCGACAGGAGGCTCAGCCGCTCGCGGGCCATCCGGTCGGCCAGCGTCCGGGCCAGCGTCCGCGTGCCGATGACCGTGAGCGCGTAGACGAACAGGAAGATGCCGAGGGAGGCGATCTTCTCGATCAGGAGGAACACCGGGAGGAACGTGAAGATCGATCCGTACGCCATCCCGAAGAGGAATCCGGCGGTGTTCGGGATGAAGTACGGGCGCGTCAGAAACGACAGCAGGGACGACGCCGCGAGCGGGGAACTCTGCCGCGGCTCCCGCATCGCGAGCGGGAGCAGCCCGGCGCAGAAGGAGATGACGATCCCGGCGAGGAAGAGCCCCCGGAATCCCGACGCCCCGATCATCCACTCCCCGAGCCACCCGCCCACGGCGGTGGGAACGAAGAAGGAGAGGCCGAAGACCCCGAGCGCTTCGGCGCGGCGGTCGTCCGGGGCCGCGGCCGCGATGTAGGCGTAGGAAGCCGTGGCGAAGAACGAGTACGCCGCCCCCTGGAAGATCCGGATGGCGAACAGGTGCGCCCCGGGCCCGGTGACGAAGAGCCACGGGACGGTGGACGCCGAGGCGAGCAGCGCCCCCGAGACGAGGAACGCCGTGCGGCCGCCCCGGTCGACGAAGAGCCCGTTGACGGGTTTGAGCGCCACCGACACGAGCGTCCCCGTGGCCATGATGAGCCCGATCTCCCCCTCCCGGATGTTCATCCGGTACAGGAACGCGGGGAGGAAGATGAAGATGGTGGCGTAGAGCGAGTAGAGGAAGTTGGACGCGTTGAGGAGGACGTAGTCCCGGTCGTAGAGCGGCCGCCGCATACAGGCACTATACCCGGAGGGGAGCATTTTTCGAGCCGGCATTTCTCGCCGGGCCGGCCGCGGATCGCCTCTTCCCCCCGGGCGGCGATTCCGGGACAATGGGGGCATGAAAAAGCCGCTGCGCATCGCGCTCGCCCAGATCAACACGACGGTGGGGGACATCGCCGGCAACGCGCGCAAGGTCCTCGACTTCGCCGATCAGGCGCGCGCCGCGGGCGCCGCGGTCGTCGTCTTCCCGGAGCTGGCGCTGACGGGCTATCCGGCCGAGGACCTCCTGCTGCGCGCCTCCTTCGTCGAGGAGAACGTCGCCGCGTGGCGGGACATCGCCCGGCGCGTCACGGGAATCGCCGCGGTCGTCGGATTCGCGGACCGGGACGCCAGGGGGAACACGTACAACGCGGCGGGGATCGCCGCGGGCGGGCGGATCCGGGGCGTCTACCGGAAGATGCACCTCCCCAACTACGGGGTGTTCGACGAGGTCCGGTATTTCCGCCGCGGCAAGGAGCCGCTGCTCTTCCGGGCGGGCGGATCGTTCGTCGGCGTCACCGTCTGCGAGGACATCTGGGTCCGCCGGGGCCCGCTCCCCCGCGAGGCGAAGGCCGGGGCGCGCCTGATCCTCAACCTGTCCTCCTCGCCGTACCACGCGGGGAAATGGGAGACGCGCCGCGCCGTCGTGGCCGGCCACGCCCTGTCGTGCGGCTGCCCGGTCGCGTACTGCAACCTCGTTGGCGGGCAGGACGAGCTCGTCTTCGACGGCGGGAGCATGGTCGTCTCGGCGATGGGGGAGCTCATCGCGCGGGCGGAGATGTTCGCCGAGGACCTCCTCGTGTGCGACCTCGGGGGGAGGGCGGAAGGCGGGCGGATCGCCCCGGCCCCGGCGGGCGAGGCGGAGATCTTCCGGGCGCTTGTCCTGGGAACGCGCGACTACGTCGAGAAGAACCGGTTCCCGGGGGCGATCATCGGGCTGTCCGGCGGGATCGACTCGGCCCTGGTCGCCGCGGTCGCGGTCGAGGCGCTGGGCCCGGACCGGGTGGTCGGCGCGACGTTGACGTCGCGATACACGGCGCCGATGAGCGTGGAGGACGCCCACGCCCTCGCGAACAACCTCGGGATCCGCTGCATCGACCTCTCGATCGGGGGGATCTGCGACGCGTTCGCGGCGGAGCTCGCGGAGACGTTCCGGGGACGCGCGCCGGACATCACCGAGGAGAACCTCCAGGCGCGCACCCGCGGGACGATCCTCATGGCGCTTTCGAACAAGTTCGGCCATCTCGTCCTGACGACGGGGAACAAGAGCGAGATGAGCGTCGGGTACGCGACGCTGTACGGGGACATGGCGGGCGGTTTCGCCGTCATCAAGGACCTCTTCAAGACGAGCGTCTACCGGCTCGCGCGCCACTTCAACCGCCTTCGCGGCGGCGCCGTCATCCCGGAGCGGATCCTCACGCGGCCGCCCTCGGCGGAGCTTGCGCCCGACCAGAAGGATTCCGACTCCCTGCCCGAGTACGACGTCCTCGACCCGATCCTGAGGATGTACGTCGAGAAGGACCGCAGCGTCGCGGAGATGGTGGCCGCCGGGTTTCCGGAAGAGACGGTCAAGCGCGTCGTGTCCCTCGTGGACAGGAGCGAATACAAGCGGCGCCAGGCCCCGCCCGGCGTCAAGATCACCCCCCGCGCCCTGGGCAAGGACCGCCGGATGCCGATCACGAACCGGTCGAACTCCTGACCGGGACGCGTCGCGGCCGGCCGCGGTGGCTCCGTCCCGCGAGTCCCGCCCTTCCCGCCGAACGTGCCTCTCCCCGGGCCCCGTCGCGCGGGCGATCGCGGCCCCGACCCTCCCCCGGCATCCGCGGATCCTCCCCGCCCCGGCGAACATCGATCCGCGCCGCAAAAAAGAGCTTGACGCCGGAAATGCCTGGGAGTATGTATAATAAGAATAATCAGAAAAGACAGAATAGCTCGTAAAGTCAGATTACGGGGACCGGGGGAGGGACGACATGCGCGGAAAGACGAAAGGCGGCTCCTGCTGCGCGCCGGCCGCCGCGAATCTCGGCGGGTGCAAGGTCGAATCGCTGATCACAGTGGACGAGCGCGGACAGATGGTGCTGCCCAAGGAGATCCGCGACAAGGCGGGGATCAGGGCGGGCGACAAGCTCGCGCTCGTCACCTGGGAGAAGGAGGAGAAAGTGTGTTGCATCTCCCTGATCAAGGTGGAGGAGCTCACGGGGATGGTCAAGGGCGTTCTCGGTCCGCTGATGGGCGAGATGCTGAGGTAAGGACGCCGGTCGAGAGCGCGGAGGAGGCGAACATGAAGGAGACGGAGGTCAGGAAGGCCGTTCGGGGCCGGTATGGCGCAATTGCGCGGAAGGGCGGAACATCGTGCTGCGGTCCGGCTGACTGCTGCGGGAGCGGGGAACGGGAGGGGATCGCCGAGACGGCCGGCAGGACGATCGGATACACGGATGAGGAGATGCGGTCGGTCCCCGACGGCGCCAACCTGGGGCTGGGCTGCGGCAATCCGCTCGCCCACGCTTCGATCCGGGGAGGCGAGACGGTCCTCGACCTGGGGGCCGGGGCGGGGTTCGACTGTTTCCTCGCGGCGCGCGCCGCGGGGCCGGGGGGACGGGTCATCGGCGTCGACATGACGCCCGAGATGGTCGAGAAGGCGCGGGAGAACGCGAGGGCGGGCGGGTACGTGAACGTCGAGTTCCGGCTCGGGGAGATCGAGAATCTGCCGGTCGCCGACGCCTCCGTCGATCTCGTGATCTCGAACTGCGTGATCAATCTTGCGCCCGACAAGAGGCGGGTGTTCCGCGAGGCGTTCCGGGCCCTCAGGCCCGGGGGCCGGCTGATGGTTTCGGACATCGTCCTGCGGGAGGAGCTCCCCGAATCCGTGAAGAATTCCGTCGCGGCCTATACGGGCTGCATCGCCGGGGCGACCGTAAAGGACGACTATCTCGGGGCGATCTCGGCGGCGGGGTTCCGGGAGATCCGCGTCGTCGACGAGACCGCGTTTCCCGTCGAAATCGCCGCGGACGGCCCCCTCGCGAAGGCGGCCGCCGAGGAGTTCGGTCTTGCGCCGGGGGAACTCGGAAAGATCGCCGCCTCGGTGTCGAGCATCAAGGTGTTCGCCGCCAAGCCGGGCGCGGATCGCTGAAGCGGGAATGGTCCTGCACCCGGATACGGAAAACGAAGCGAAGGAGATGGGGATGGCGGAACCCGCGATGGAGTTCGCAGCGATCCACGGGAATTATCGTCCGCGGATCGTGCGCTACCTCGCCCGGTTCGTCGGGGAGCACGACGCCGAGGACCTGGCCCAGGAGGTCTTCGTCCGGGTCGCCCGGGGGCTCCCCGGGTTCCGCGGCGAGTCCCGGCTCTCCACATGGATCTACCGGATCGCGAAAAACGCCGCGATGGACAGGCTGCGGGCCGGACGGCTTCGCCGGACCGCGGCCGACGGGGAAATCGCCGGCGGCACGGCCGTCGAAGAGCTCCCGGCGGAGCCCGGGACGGTCGATCCGTTGGCGCAGGCGCTCATCCGGGACGAGATGAACGCGTGCATCCGGAGGCTGGTGAACGGATTGCCGGAGAACGACCGGGCGGTGCTCGCCCTCGGGGACATGGGCGAGCTGAGGGACCGGGAGGTCGCAGAACTCCTCGGCGTCTCGTTGGGAACGGTGAAGGTCCGGACGCACCGGGCCCGCGCCCGCCTGAAGAAAGAGATGGAACGGCGTTGCGACCTGTACCGGGACGGGCGCGACGAGCTCGCGTGCGCCGAGAGGTGTCCTTCCTGACGATCCCTCCCTTGGCGTCCCCGTATCCTTTTGCCTCCACCCCCCGTCAACAGGGAAAACGTCCGAAGGAGGTTTTCCCATGAAGCTCGATTCGAGGATCCGGGAACTGATCGCCGTCGGTGCGGCGGTGACGGCGAACTGCCGGCCGTGCCTGCAGTACCACTCCGCGAAGGCGCTGGAAAGCGGCGCCGGGGCGGACGAGATCGCCGAGGCGGTCGAGGTCGGGAAGACGGTCCGCAAAGGCGCGGCGTCCGGTTTCGACAAGTTCGCGGCGGGTCTGGCCGAACCGGCGTGTTCCGCCGCGACGCCAGCGAGCGGCGCGGGCGTCTGCTGCTCCTGATCCGCGGCGCATGGCGCGGGGAATGCGCGTTGAAGTGAGCCCGGCCCGGCAGGATCCGATGCCCGCCGGGCCGGCGACAAGAAGGGGGTGATCGGAATGACGGAGCTTGCATCC
>JBLNEU010000112.1:0-4716 GCA_050263015.1 Deltaproteobacteria bacterium
GCCAGGCCTGGGAGCGCGCCGCGATGATCAAGGCGCGGCCGGTTGCGGGGGACCTGGCGCTCGGCGAGGAGTTCCTCCGGATCATCGCGCCCTTCGTCTACCGGAAGTACCTCGATTTCACGTCGATCATGGAGATCCGGGAGATGAAGGACAAGATCGACGCGGCCCTCGCCCGCGGCCGGGAGACCGGGCGGGACCTCAAGCTCGGGATGGGCGGGATCCGGGAGATCGAGTTCTTCGCCCAGGCGCACCAGCTGATCTACGGAGGGAAGGAGCCGTCCCTCCGGGTTCGCGGGACCGTCGAGGCGCTCGACGCCCTGGCGCGGCTGGGCATCGTCGCCGGCCCCGAGCGGGACGCCCTCGCGGGGGCGTACGCGTTCCTCCGGGCGCTCGAGCACCGGATCCAGGTCTTCCGGGAGCGCCAGACGCACGTCCTGCCGCACGGGGAGGCCGACCTCCTCCGCCTGGCCCGCGCGATGGGCCTCGCGGACGCGGGGGCGCTTGCCGCCGAGACGGAGCGGCACACGGAAAACGTCCGCGCGGTCTATGACCGGCTGTTCCGCGGCGGGCCGCGGGAGGAGGCCGCCCCGATATCCGGGGAGGTCCTGGCGCTCCTGGACCGCGAGGGGGAAGGGCCGGACGTCCTCTCCCGGCTCGAGAGGATGGGATTTACAGACCCGGCCGCCGCGGCCCGCAACCTGTCGGTCCTGCGGGAAGGGCCCCCGTTCACCCGCCTGCCCGCCCGCGCCCGACGGTATCTCGACAAGATCGCGCCGCTGATCCTCGAGCGCGTCGTCCGGACCCCCGCTCCGGACATGGCGCTCACCCACACCGAGCGGTTCCTGTCCGCCGTCGGCGCGCGGACGATGTTCTACGCCCTCCTCTACGAGAACCGGAAGGTGATCGACGTCCTCGTCCGGCTGTTCGGCAGCAGCCGGTTCCTCTCCGGGTACCTGCTCAGGAACCCGCACCTCCTCGACGCGTTCCTGCGGAAAGACGCCGCGCCGATACTCAAGACCAAGTCCGAGCTGCGCCGCGACCTGCGCGAGGCGCTCGCGGCCTGCGCCGATTTCGAGCAGGAGCTCGACGAACTGCGGCGGTTCAAGAACCTGGAGACGTTGCGGATCGGCATGCACGACCTGGGCGGCGCCCTGTCGCTCGAGGAGGGGGTCTTCCAGCTCTCCGCCCTGGCGGAGGTGCTCCTGGGCCAGGCCCTGGAGATCGCGCGCCGCGAGGTGCGCAAGCGGTTCGGCGTGCCCGCGCTCCCGGACGGCCGCGAGGCCGAGTTCTGCGTCCTGGGGCTCGGCAAGCTCGGCGCCGAGGAGCTTTCGTACCACGCCGACCTCGACATCATCTTCGTCTATTCCGGGGCGGGGGAAAGCGTCCCCCCGCCGGAGGGGGAGACGGCCGAGTTCCGGAAGTCGTCGAACCACGAATATTTCGCGCGCGTCGCCCAGCGCCTGATCTCGATCCTGACGACCGTGACGCGGGAGGGCCACGTCTACCGGCTGGACACGCGCCTGCGGCCCTCCGGGAACGCGGGGCCCCTCGTTTCGTCGCTGGCCGCGTTCGAGCTGTACCACCGGGAGAGCGCCCAGCTCTGGGAGCGCCAGGCGCTGCTCAAGTGCCGGTTCGTCGCGGGGGACAGGGATTTCGGGAAGCGGATGGAGGAGACGATCGGCCGGTTCATCTACGAGCGGCCGCTGCCGCCGGACGCCGCGGCGGAGATCCATCGCCTCCGGATGCGCATGGAGACGGAGCTCGGCAGGGAGCGCGCGGACCGCCTGAACCTGAAGGTCGGACGCGGCGGGATCGTCGACGTGGAATTCGCCGTCCAGTACCTGCAGCTCCTTCACGGGCCGGCGAACGCGTCCTTGCGGGCCCGCTCCACGCTCAAGGCGCTTTTCGAGCTCAGGCGGGCGCAACTGGTCGGCGAGAACGAGTTCCGGACGATGGACGAGGGGTACCGGTTCTTAAGGGGGCTCGAGCTGCGTCTGCGGCTGGCCCACGACGCGTCGATCGAGCAGTTCGACCCCTCCGCGCTGGAGCTCCGGGAGATGGAACGGTACAGGAAGGAGACGGAAAGGATTCGGGCGGTCTACCTGAAGATCCTGGGGATTTCCGATCAGCCGATCTCGTCGTCGGGGAACTCGAACATCGGATGACGCTTGATCCACTCCGACACGGTGACCGGCACGCTGGTGTTCGGCGCGGCCTCGGACTTCACGTCGAGCATGGCGTTGCGGATTTCCGTGAGAAGATGGGCGTTGAACCCCCCCACGTCCTCCCAGCTCGGCGTCTGATCCTTTTTGCTTTCGTAGAAATGCGCCACTTTGCGTCTCCCGCGGCCTTGCCTTCCTACCCTATAGAACGGTCGAAACGGGAAAAAGATTCAAGGTATTTTTCCCGCCGGAATTTTTAGGAGAAGAATCTATAGGTCGGAACGGCGTTTGTCAAAGGATAATTCGCGGGTTTCCGCCGGCGTACGGTCCCGCGGGGAATTTCAGTCGGTTCGCCGGGTTGCGCGACTCGCCGATCGACGTGACGCGGATCCCCGCGTGGTCGACGACGGGGCACCTCGTCTCGCAGATGCCGCACCCGACGCACAGGTCGAGGACGACGACGGGGACCTTGACCGGAGCGCCGCCTTTTCCCGGCCGGTCCTCGAAGACGATCGCCTTCTTCGGGGTGGGGCAATGCTCCTCGCAGACGATGCACGGCGTCCCCTGGGCGAAGGGGATGCAGCGCGACGGGTCCACGAACGCCAGCCCGATCACGGTCTTCTGCTTCTCCGGGAGGTCGAGTTTCCGGATGGCCGAGGTGGGGCAGACCTGGCCGCACAGGGTGCAGTTGTACTCGCAGTACCCGATCTTCGGGACGAGCACCGGGGTCCAGAGCCCCTCGATCCCCGCCTGCAGCAGCGTCGGCTGGAGCCCTCCCGTGATGCACACCTTCATGCACTCGCCGCACCGGACGCACCGCGAGAGGAAATCGTCCTCGGGCCGCGACCCCGGCGGACGGACGAGGGCCGGCGACGGCCGCGCGGCGGCGGGGGACGTCTTCATCACGAGCGCGGCTGCGGCGCCGAGCGCCGCGGCGGAAAGCGCCGCGCGCCGGCCGGTGTCCACACGGTCCTGCGTCCCCCGGGCCAGCGCGAAGCGCCATTCCAGCGCGCTCTCCGGGCACTCCGCCGAGCAGTTGAAGCACGTCACGCATTCGGAGGGCGACCAGCCGTTCTTCACCTGGGGGTTGGCGCCCCCCGCGCAGACGTCGCGGCACCGCATGCACGCCGTGCACCGGTCGTTCATCGAGAGGCGCAAGAGCCCCGCCCGCGACAACAGCCCCAGCAGCCCCCCGAGCGGGCAGACGAAGCGGCAGAAGAACCGCGTCCGGGACCGGTTCAGCGCGAGAAGGACGAGAAGGATCGCGAAGAGGAGGAGCGCCTGCTCGTAGCGCGCGGGGAAGAACGAAAGGAAATGCGCCCGCAGGAAGGTGTAGGCGGCGTCAAAGACGTCCGAGACCGGCCGCCACGGCAGGCCGTACCCCCAGCCGAGGAAGAGGCGCAGCGCGTAATCGATCCCCGGCATGGCGGACAGCGAGAGCGAGCGGATGAGCAGCGAGATCGGGTCGAGAAGTCCGGCCGCCTGGATTCCGAACAGGGAGGCGCCGAGGAAGAACAGGAGAACACCGAATTTCCACCGGGCTCCCGCCGTCTTGACGCCCCGCTCCGGCACCAGCCGCCTGCCCGCGAAGCTCACCGCGTGGTGAAGTGTCCCGAACGGGCAGACCCAGCCGCAGAACGCCCGGCCGAACAGGAGCGTGACGGGAACGAAGAGGAGGGCGAGGTGCAGGGACGACGGGATCGCATGCGCGGAAACAAGGGACGTCAGAAAGACGAGGAGGTCGGCGTCCAGGAATATCTTGACCGGGTACGCGAGCTCGTTCCTTCCGTCGTAGTCGGTCTTGACGAGAAGGACGAAGAAGAGGAGGAGGAACGCTGCCTGCGAGATCCTCCGGGCAAGCCGCTTGCTGTCGGTCCGCGCGCTCAACGGTGGCTTTCTGGCCGGGTCAACAGGCCGGCCGCACCTCGTAGTCGAGCGGGTCGGGAACGCCGGCCTCCGCGAAGGCCCGGAGCCGCAGGGCGCACGAGTCGCAGCGGCCGCACGCCTTTTCGCCGTCGTTGTAGCACGACCACGTCTTCCCGAAGGGAACGCCGAGCGATTTCCCCATCAGGACGATGTCCTTCTTCTTGAGCTCGATGAACGGCGCCTTGACCGTGATCCCGCTCCCGTCCTTCGTTCCCCGCCGGATCGCCTCGTTCATCGCCTCGTAGAAGGCGGGGCGGCAGTCGGGGTAGCCGGACGAGTCGGCCTCGACCGCCCCGATGTAGACGTTCGTCGCCCCGGCGACCTCGGCCCAGGAGACGGCGATGCAGACCAGGTGGGCGTTCCGGAACGGGACGTACGTGACGGGGACGCCGGCCCGGCCGAGATCCGCGTCCGGCACGGCGACGGACGGGTCGGTCAGGGCGCTCCCCCCGATCGCCCGCAGGTACCCGATGTCGACCGCGAGCCGGTCGCGGACGGCCAAGTGGTCGGCGATGGCGTGGAAGCAGGCAAGCTCGCGCGCCTCGGTCCGCTGGCCGTAGTTGACGTGGAGAAGGGCGATGTCGGATTCCCGGGTCGCGAACGCCGCCAGGACGAGGCTGTCCATTCC
>JBLNEU010000113.1:0-8401 GCA_050263015.1 Deltaproteobacteria bacterium
CCGCACGGCCGTCCTTGACCACGAGCACCCTCTCGACGCCGGCGAACGTCACGATCGCCGACGACGGCACGAGGACGGCGGCCGGGCCGGCGGCGACGACGATCTCGGCGCGCGCGAAGGCGCCGGGGCGAATCCGCCCTTGCCGGTTCGCCACCTCGGCCTCCACGAGAAGCGTGCGGTTCTGCTCCTGGATCGACGGGCTCAGGCGGGCGACGCGCCCGGAGTGCTCGGATGGATCTCCTTCCACCCGGACCCGGACCGTCTGCCCGATCCGGACGTCGGACGCATCCCGTTCCGGCACCGCCACCTTCAGCCGGAGCGGGTGGACCCGGACCAGTCCCACCACCGGCGCGCCGGCGGCCAGGTATTCGCCCACCGAGGCCCGGCGCTCCTTCACGGCGCCGTCGATGGGGGCGCGCAGCTCGGTGTCGTCCTGCTGCTGGCGCGCGAGCGCGAGCGCCTGCCGCCGCTCCGCCAGGATCTCCTGACGGTTGCGGACCTCCTCGAGCGCCGCCTGGTGGCGCCCCTCGGCGACCAGCAGCCGCGAGACGGCGGCGTCGAGGTCGGCGCGCGCGACGAGATCCTTCTCCCGCAGCTGGGCGATCCGGTCCCGGGAAAGGCGCGCCTCGTCGAGAACCGCGCGCGCCTCCCTCACGAGCGCGGTCTTCCCGGGATCCAGGCCGTCGTCCTCGCCCTCCGGCGGAAGTCCCAGCCCCGCGCGCGCCTGGCGGAGCGCGGCCTCGGCCTGCGCGACGCGGATCCGGAATTCGGCGGGGTCCAGCCGCGCCAGGACCTGTCCCTTTCGCACCGGGCTGCCGAGGTCGACCGGGATTTCGCTCACCCGGCCGGCAACCTTGAACGCCGCGACGACCTCCTCGTCGGCGGCGAGCGTTCCGGTGACGATCACCGCGCGCGGCAGGCGCCCCGCCTCCGCGGAAACGACGCGCACCGGCCGCGGCTGCTCGACCTTGGCGGCGGGCGCGGGCCGGGCGGCCGGCGCCTCGCGCTGGCAGGCCGCGCCCGTCAGGGCGAGCGCCGCGGCGGCGGCGCCCGCTATCGTGGAAGCACGCAGGTGCCGGAACATAACTGCAGTTTACGTCACTTTCGCCGCTTTCCGCAGCCCCGTTCCTTTGGAGGGCCCGCGCAGTCCGCGGATAAGGCGGAACGGGGGAACGGCTGCGGGGAATCGTGACCGGGCGACGCGCCCGGGCGGCGCGAACGATGCTACACTGGCGCCGGAGGCAGGAGATGAGCGGAACCGTAGCGCTTCCGGTCTGGATCGTCGCCGTCCTCGTCCTGTTGGCGGCCCTCGCCGCCGTCGACCGCCTCCTCATCCCGAGCGCCCGCTGGTTCATCCGGCGGCGGGCCCGCGTCGTCATCGAGGAGATCGGCAAGCGCCTGCACCTGGAGGTGCGGCCCTTCACGCTGACAAAGCGGGCGGTCCTGATCGACCGGCTCATGTACGACCCGAAGATCCTCGAAGCGGCCGGAGGCAGGGCGCGGGAGGACGGGACCCCGCGGGACGTCGTCATGGCCCGGGTGGAGCGGTACGCCCGGGAGATCGTGCCGGCGTTCAATGCGTATGCGTATTTCCGGATCGGCTACTGGCTGGCGCGCAAGACCGCGCGGGTCCTCTACCGCGTCCGGGTGGGCATCGCCGACGAGGCCGGTCTTTCCGCCGTCGATCCGAAATCGAGCGTCGTCTTCGTCATGAACCACCGCAGCAACATGGACTACGTCCTGGTGGCCTACCTCGCCGCGACCCGGACCGCCCTGAGCTACGCCGTGGGGGAATGGGCCCGGATCTGGCCGCTTCAGACGCTCATCCGCTCGCTCGGCGCCTACTTCATCCGGCGCGATTCCAAGGACCCCCTCTACCGCCTTGTCCTGGAGCGGTACGTGGCGATGGCCACCGAGGGAGGCGTCGTCCAGGCCTTCTTCCCGGAGGGCGGCCTGACGCGCGACGGCGCTCTGCGTGCGCCGAGGTTCGGACTCCTCGACTACATGACGCGCGCGTTCGACCCCGGAGGCGAGCGGGACATCGTGTTCATCCCGGTCGGCATCAATTACGACCGGACCCTCGAGGACCGCAGCCAGCTCCTGGCGCTCGCCAAAGACGTCCCCAAAAGGAGTTTCGCATTTGCCGCGGCGACCGCCCTGAAGTTCGTCTCCCGCAATCTCGCCCTGATGGCGCGGGGGCGTTGGTACCGGTTCGGTTACGCCTGCGTCAACTTCGGGTCGCCCGTCTCGTTGAAGGCGTACTGCCGGGAGCGCGGGGGCGATTTCCGGGGTCTGGACCGCGACGAGCGGTTCCGGCGGGTCGAAGCGCTTGCCGGGCGGCTGCTGGACGAGGTCGGCCGGGTGATCCCGGTGCTTCCCGTATCGCTCGTCGCGACGGCGTTCCTCGGGTTCGGGAACGACCGCGTCGGCCTTTTGGACCTCAAGGCCGCGGTCTGCGGGCTTATCCGGACGCTCCGGGAGCGCGGGGCGCACGTCCACATTCCCCGGGCGGACGAAGAGTACGCCATCGAGGTCGGCCTCCGGATGCTGGCGCTGCGGCGGCTGGTGGCCGAAGAGGGCGGGCTCTACTTCGCCCGGCCCGAGGAGGCCCCGCTTCTCCGCTATTACGCGAACTCCATCCGGCACCTGCTTCCCGGCACGGTTGTGGCGACAGCGACCTGAACATGGGCCGGATTTGCCCGCCCCCGCCGCTTCCTGAGATAATGGAGATGTGGGACCGGTCCCGGGCCTTCCGGGTGAAGGAGGACGCCATGACGGAAAAGATGAAGCGCTGCATCGTGTGCGGCGTCGCGGATCCCGGGGAGGACACGATCTGCCCGCTGTGCAAGGCCTTGATCCGCGGCGAGGCCGTGGAGAGGCACCGGGAGATCAAGAAGGAGGCCGACCGGGTCCTGCACAAGGAAGGCACCGACATCATCAGGACCAGGACGCTTCGGAAGGCGGCGTAGCCCCCGGCGAACAGCCGCTTCTCCGGAGGCGACGCCGATCCCGGGCCGGCCGTCGAGTCGCCGTCGGCGGCCTCCGCCAATGTTTCGGGAAACCGGAGGGGCTCCCTTTCCATCGAATGGAAGCGCAGCCGGGCGGGATCCGGCGCGGCGCTCCGACGCGATCGCGTCGCTCGGACCGCCCGGGATGCGACGGGGCCGGCGCAGGCCGGAAAGGCGGTGGCGTCATGACCGGGCACAAGTCCCCCTCGAGGATCCTCGTCTACCAGGCGGCCGGATTCGCCGCGATTTTCGCCATCTCATGGTTGAACGAATTCCTCGGGCTCCCGGAGCGATATCTGGGCGTGGGGCCCCAATATCACGAGTGGGCGGAGGGCGCCGTGGAGGCGGCGGCCATCCTGCTCATCGCGATCCCGATCCTGCTCCTGACACGGCGACTGGTTTCCCGGCTGTTCTACCTCGAGAGGTTCCTGAAGGTCTGCGCATGGTGCCGGAAGATCAACGACGACAAGCGGTGGCTCTCGATCGAGGACTACATGTCCTCGGAATTCCGCATGACGACCTCGCACGGGATGTGTCCCGACTGTTTCGAGAAGGCGAAGCGGGGATGACCCGAACGGCGCCCGGGTCGTGTGCGCGCGGGGGGCGCCCGCAGCTACCACTCCTTGAGGACGAACCCGATCCCGATCCGGTTGCCCGACGCGTTGTAGTCGAGAAGACTTTCGCCGTAGCCGTTGAAGTACTGGACGTGCCCGCTCACGCACCGGATGAGCGGGAAGCTCCACTCGACCTGGACGGAACCCTTGTTGCCGCGACCGCGAAGGTTGTTCCTCAGGGAAAGCCCGAACCTGTGCCCCCGCCACGCGGTTTCCACGCCGACCTGGCCGTACCCGACGAACCTTTCGATGCCGGGGTTGTCGTCCTCGCTCCCGGCCTCCGGGATACGGTACCAGCCGGAGAGGACGACGACGAAGTCGCCCCTCTCGAACCCGGCGTTGGCCACCGCGCGGTTCCAGCTCCGGGACAACGGCTCCGCGCGCCCGTTGGACTGGTGATTGAATCCCGCGTTGACGTAGCGTCCGCGGAATCCCAGGAGGCAGTAGTCGGTGCGGAGATTGAGGAGAAGCTCGGGCTCGTAGTTCGTCTCGCGGAACGGCGCCGAGTCGTCGAAATTGTAGAACTGCCAGAACGACAGCTGGGTATACGCCGCCCAGAGGTCGATGTCCCGGCCAAGGACGTCCTCCCAGAGCTTGGACTTGAAGCTGATCTGGAACTTGACCTCCTCGTGCTGCACGGTCCGGTCCGGCTCGGCCGCCCGGACAGGCCCTTCGTTCGGCGACGCGTTCCACGTATAGGGCAGGATGTAGCTCGACCGGTACGGCGTGACCGCGAATTTCCCGCGCCGCGATTCGGCGTCGAGTTCCCAGAGCCGCGACAGGCGGGACGGCGGCTCGCCTTCCCCCGCCGCCCGGGCCGACAGGCGGTCGAAGCATTCGAGCCGTTCCCGGTCGTCGGAGATCCCCGCGCACCCGCCCGTCCCGTCGCCGGGGAGAAGGTCCGCCGCGCCGGCCGCGGCAACGGAGACCAGGATGACGAAGGCGACAGCCGCCGCGCTTGCGTCCCTCCTCACGTTGCGGCCACCTCGCGGCCCGGATGCATCAGCCGAGCTTGCTGATGAGCAGATCCCTGATTTTCGGGGACAGGGGCCTGGAATACGTGGCGTAAAGATCGGCTTTCTTGGCGAGATACTCGCCGGGGGAGAGCAGGCCGGCGTCCCTCGCCTTTTCGAGAATGCCGAGATTCCCGTTCACCGCCGCCTGGACGTCCTTCCCGAGTCTCGAAACCTCGGCGATGTCCCTCTGCATCCGCTGCTCGCGGTGGTTCTTCATGACCTTCTGGACGACGTACGCGGTGACGGCCGCCACGAGAACCGGCAGAACGACGGAGAGAAACCTGTACATCGGGCTGCTGACGACGTGCCTGCCGCCCTCGATGAAACCCCACCGGGCCAGCGTCGCCTTGACGGGAGAAGTGGTGAAGGTCGAGGCCACCCAGGCGCCGACGATCAGACCGGCGATGGCGCTCACGCCCGGGATCCTGTTGAAAATCTGCCTGGAGAGAACCTTCGTGAGTTCCTTCCCCTCCCGGAGCACCTTTGCCCGATCCCACTGCCTGATGTTCCGGAGATCCTCGGGAAGGGAGTCCAGGACGCGGCCCGAAATGCCCCGGAACCCCTCGACCGCGAGACGGGCGGCGCGCCCGGCTCCCCGGACGATCTCCTCCGCCGCGGGACGCCCGGGAGACGGAACGGGCGAGCCGGGATCCTTGACGCACTTGCCGATGGGCCGGGGATCGCTCATGCATGATCATATCGCCTTGCCCGCCGCTTTCTTTAAAAATGGAGTCCGCCGCTCCCGGGCGGTCACCCCTCGGAGGAGGGCACGCGTCCCCGTTCCCGCTTGATCGCGCTGCGCCGCCTCTTCGTTTCCAGCCGGCGCTCCTTCGCCTCCGGGCGGGGCGCGGTCTTCCGCCGCGGCCTGGGGGGAAAAGCGGCCTTCCGGACCAGCTCGACCAGGCGGTCCCGCGCGTCCTGGCGGTTCCGGTCCTGCGTGCGGAACCGCCGGGACTCGATCACCAGGACTCCGTCGCGCGTCATCCGCTTCCCCGCCAGGCGCGCCAGGCGCTCGCGCACCTCGTCGCCCAGCGACCGGGAATTCCGGACATCGAACCGCAGCTGGACGGCCGTCGCCACCTTGTTGACGTTCTGGCCGCCGGGGCCGGACGACCGGATGAACGTCTCCCGGATCTCCCCTTCGTCGATGACGATCGTGCCAGTGACCCGGACCATGCGTCCATCTTAGCGGAAAGCCGGCGGACGCGGAAAGATCCGGCGACCGCAAAGCTCAGGGACGTTCTTGAACTTTTCCCCGGCGCAAAGTTCGGCAACGTCCCCGGACTTTTCACTTGGCGGAATCGCCCCGGCAGCGGTATCGGCGGCCCTGAACGATTCGGCGGTTTCCCTGCATTGATTTGCTCCGGCCTGCATCTTACCTGTTGACCGGGGCCGCAGCGCCGGGCAGGACGCGGGGAACGAGCCGGAAGGTGCGAAAAGTCCATGAAAATCGCGGTGACAAAGGAGATCCGGGAAGGGGAGCGGCGGGTCGCGCTCGTCCCCGAGTCGTGCCGGAAACTCGTCCAGGCGGGCATCCGGGTGGCGGTGGAGAGCGGGGCCGGCGACGCGGCTTTTTTCTCCGACCGGTCGTTCGTCGAGGCGGGGGCGACGGTCGAGGGGGACGCCGCGGGGCTCCTCGGGAGCGCCGACCTCGTCCTCAAGGTCCGCCCGCCCGCCTGGAACCCGTCGCTCGGGAGGCACGAGGTCGACCTGATGAGGGAGGATGCGATCCTCGTCGGCACCCTCCTGCCGGCGCGGCACCCCGACGTGATCGAAAAACTCGCCGCCCGCAGGATCAGCGCCTTCGCCACGGACCGGATCCCGCGGATCTCGCGGGCCCAGTCCATGGACACGCTGTCGTCCATGGCAAACATCGCCGGCTACAAGGCGGTCCTGATCGCCGCCGGAACCCTCCCCCGCTACTTCCCGATGCTCATGACGGCGGCCGGGACGGTCCTGCCCGCCAGGGTTTTCATCATCGGCGCGGGAGTGGCCGGGCTCCAGGCCATTGCCACGGCAAGACGCCTCGGCGCCATCGTGGAGGCCACCGACACGCGCCCGGCGGTCAAGGAGCAGGTGGAGAGCCTGGGGGCCCGGTTCGTCGGCGTCGAGACCGAAGAAAGCGCCCAGGACGCCGCGGGCTATGCACGCGAGCTCTCCCCGGAATTCTACCGGAGGCAGGCGGCGCTCATCGCCGAGCGGTGCGCCGCGGCCGACGCGGTCGTCGCGACGGCGCTGATCGGCGGAATCAAGGCGCCCCGGCTCGTCACCGCGGAGATGGTGCGGGCGATGAAGCCGGGCTCCGTGATCGTCGACGCGGCCGCGGAAGGCGGCGGCAACTGCGAGCTGACCCGCCCGGGCGAGACCGTCGCTGAGGGCGGGGTCACCATCTGCGGTCCGGTCAACCTGCCGTCCGAGGTGCCGTGGCACGCGAGCACCCTGTACTCGCGGAACCTCGCCGCCTTCGTGCTCGCGTTCTGGAAGGACGGGCGGTTCCCGATCGATCGCGACGACGAGATCGTCCGCGGCGCCCTGGTGACGCACCGCGGCGAGATCCTCGGTCCCGCCGGCGCGTAAAGGCGAAAGGAGAAACGGCCGCATGAGCCCCGACATCGCGCTCGGCCTCTACGTCTTCGTCCTGGCCACGTTTCTCGGCCTCGAGATCATCCGCCGCGTCTCGCCGCTCCTCCACACGCCGCTGATGTCGCTCACCAACGCGATCTCGGCCATCGCCGTGGTCGGCTCGATCCTGGTCGCCGGCGAGCAGAAGACGACGCTCTCGACCGTCCTCGGGACGGTGGCGGTGGCGTGTTCCATGATCAACATCGTCGGCGGCTACCTCATCACCTGGCGGATGCTGCGGATGTTCCGGAAGAGCCCGAAGGACAGGCGATGATCGACGACGTCATCCCCTTCCTCTACCTCGCCGCGGCGGTCTCCTTCATCCTCGCGCTGAAGTGGCTCTCCGCGGTCGGGACCGCGCGGCGAGGAGTGCTCGTCGGAGTCGCGGGGATGGCGCTCGCCGTGTGCGGCACGCTCCTCAAGCCCGGGATCGAGAGCTACCGCTGGATCGCGGTCGCCTTCGTGGCGGGCACCGTGATCGGCGTTCCCATGGCGATGATGCCGATGACCGCCGTCCCGCAGCGGACCGCCCTCTCGCACGCCTTCGGCGCGCTGGCGGCGGCGCTCGTGGGCACCGCCGAGTATTACCTCCGGGCGCCCGGCATCGACCGGTTCACGATGGGCGCCCTCGCGTTCGAGGTCCTCCTGGGCTTTCTCACCTTCACCGCGTCGCTCATGGCGTTCGGCAAGCTCCAGGAGATCCTGCCCACGCGGCCCATCACGTACCGGAACCAGAACGTCATGAACTTCGTGGTCTTCGGGCTCGCCGTGGCGGCGGGCGCGTACCTCGTCGTCCGGCCCGGGGAGGCCTGGCTCTTTCCCGCCTTCGGGGCCCTGGCGCTCGTCTTCGGGGTCCTGCTCATCATCCCGATCGGCGGGGCCGACATGCCCACGGTCATCGCCCTGCTCAACTCGTACGCCGGACTGGCGGCCGCGGCGATGGGATTCGTCCTCGACAACAAGCTGCTCATCATCGCGGGCGCGCTGGACGGCTCCTCCGGCTTCATCCTGTCGGTCATCATGTGCCGGGCGATGAACCGGTCGTTCTCGAACGTGCTCTTCGGCGCCTTCGGCCAGGTGCAGGCGGCGGAAGGAAAGGCGGCGGAGGAGCGCACGGTCCGCAGCGCCACGCCCGGGGACG